>JANOTI010000083.1:0-13892 GCA_031416255.1 Sphingomonadales bacterium
GGCTGGCTTGGTGTCGGAGCAACTTAACAATGTCGAGAAAGGCCTAAAGCGGAACTCTCTCGAACTGGTCCGCCTCACCCGCGATTGGGACCGGAAATTATGGCCGCTCGCAACCGCTGGCTTTTTCAAACTGAAAACGAAGCTGCCCGATATCGCGCAGGAATATGCGCAGGCCTAGCCTAGCTATCGACCGAAACGAACTTACCTGCAGCGCGGTCTTTCCGGACTTTCAGCCCGTTAAACACCTGCCCGCTCATTGCTATATAGACGCCCGGCGGTGCAACCTGCGCGGTTGCAAAGGCCATGCCGAGGTTAAAATGGGCATCAGTCTCGGCAAAGCGTGCGGGCGACAAAGCGCCGGTTAGCACCATGGTCTTGCCGGGAACGTCCGCTGCCAGAACCTTCGCCGTTTCCGCCATCGTGTCAGTGCCGTGAGTGATGACGATGCGGGTTTCGGGCGCCTCGCGTGCGGCAGTCGCTATTGCCAACCGGTCATACTCGGTCAACTCCAGACTGTCTTTGCGCATCAGTTCAACCAGCCGGTACGGCAACGCAACCCGCGCCTCGGTGAGCAACGCGGGAATACCGCTATCGACGATCTGGTACTCCGACAGCGCGTCGAAATAGTTTTTGTCGATGGTACCGCCGGTGGTGAGGATAAGGATTGCATTGTGCGTCATGAACAGCCGCATAGCGCAAGCCAGTGGGTAGGGATAGCCAGCGATACTTGCCTGCGCCTACGATACCGCTATGGCTTGGCGCACGATTTGAAAGGGCAGAACATGGCCGTCACACTTTACGGAATACCCAATTGCGACACAGTGAAAAAGGCCCGCAACTGGCTTGACGCCAACAGCATTGCCTATGCTTTTCACGATTACAAAAAGGCGGGCGCTGATCCGGCAAAGCTGAAAAATTGGTGCGCGGCCAAAGGCTGGGAAACGGTGCTCAACCGCGCGGGCACGACGTTCAAGAAGCTGCCAGATGATGCTAAGGCTGGGCTGGATGAGGCGAAAGCCATCGCGCTCATGCTGGACCAGCCGAGCATGATTAAGCGGCCTGTCGCCGAACATGCAGACGGCATACTGGTTGGATTCAAGCCCGCTGAATGGGAAGCCACATTCGGCGTGTGACGTGGCTGTCACAGCGCTGAAACATAAAACAGGAAGGACAAGAGCATGATCCGCACCCTTCTTGCTTTATCGTTATTGTTGATGGCCCCCGCATGCGCAACAAGCGGGGCAGAGGAGGCAAAAATGGCCAGCAGTAGACCGATAATCATCGCGCATCGCGGTGCCAGTGGCGAGCGGCCTGAGCACACGATCGCAGGCTACACGCTGGCGATTGATCAGGGCGCGGATTATATCGAGCCTGATCTTGTACTGACCAAAGACGGCGTATTAGTAGCGCGGCATGAAAATGCGATTTCCGAAACCACCGATGTGGCGGCACATGCCGAATTTGCCGACCGGAAAACGACAAAGACCATTGATGGCCAAAAAGTCACCGACTGGTTCACCGAAGATTTCACCTTGACCGAGCTCAAAACATTGCGCGCCAAAGAACGGCTGCCGCTATTGCGGTCCGCCAACACCGCTTATGATGGCCAGTTCGAGATACCGACGTTTGAAGAGATTATCCAATTGGCGCAGGCCAAATCGAAGGAGACGGGGCGAGTCATCGGCATCTATCCTGAAACCAAACACCCCAGCTATTTTGCCTCAATCGGTTTGCCGCATGAAGCGCCGTTGCTAGCAATGCTGGCGCAATACGGAATGAACACCGCGAACAGCGCAGTTTTCATCCAAAGCTTTGAGGTCGGCAATTTGCAAACTCTAAGCCGAAAGACCAACGTTAAACTTATCCAGCTGATGGACAGTGAAGGCGGCCCAGCCGATCTGCCAGGATCGCTGTATGCCAATATGGCGACACCCGCCGGGCTAAAAGCCATTTCGGACTATGCTGACGGCATTGGCCCCAACAAAGCGATGGTCATTCCGCGCACTTTGCTCGGCAATTTAGGTGCGCCGACTGCGTTGGTGACAGACGCGCATGCCGTCGGCCTTGCCGTGCATCCATGGACATTTCGGCGCGAAAATTACTTTCTGCCGCTCGCCCAAAAATCGGGGATTAACCCGGCTGCGCATGGCGATCTAATCGCCGAAATCCGAACCTTTATCGCCGCTGGAGTTGATGGCTTTTTCAGCGACAACGTGGCCGAAGCCTATTCCGCACGAGCAAAGCCATAGGCTAAGCTCCTAGCTGACAAGAAACTGTCATAGGACTGCCGTCAAGCCGTCAACTTATCCGATTATGCGTCCCGCAGTCGATCAAAGGGGATGGCGTAATGAACGATGCGACACTGAGCGAAGAGAATTTGGTTGCTTCACTAGCTTCGGGTACGACACCGCCCTGGCTCAACCTTCCTGAACCGCGCAGTTTTCGCCCGCCGACCAAGCACCGCACCGTGTGGATTTCCGACATCCATCTGGGCACACGCGGCTGCAATGCCGAAATGCTGGTCGAGTTTTTGCGGTCGATCCAATGCGATACGCTGTATTTGGTCGGTGACATCATCGATGGCTGGCAGCTAAGCAAAGGCTGGCACTGGCCGCCGGCACACAACGAAGTTGTCCGCCGGATTTTGAAAATGGCCCACAGAGGGACACGCGTTGTCTATGTCGTGGGCAACCATGACGAAATGCTGCGCGATTATGCCGGGTTCAGCTTTGGCGGGGTGGAGATCGTTAACGAGACGATCCACGACTGCAAAGATGGCCGCAAATTGCTGATTACGCACGGCGATGCTTTTGACGCAGTCGTCATGTATGCGCGCTGGCTCGCGGTGCTGGGTGACAAAGCCTATTCGCTTTTGTTGCGTCTCAACATCCTGCTCGCCGCGATCCGCAAACGGTTTGACCTGCCGTATTGGTCGCTATCCGCTTATATGAAGCGCCGCGTCAAAAATGCGGTCGAATTTGTCGGCCGGTTTGAAGAGGCGGTCGCGCGCGCTGCACTCGAACGCGGTCTCGATGGTGTCGTTTGCGGCCATATCCACACCGCAGAAATTCGCCAGATCGGCGAGATCACCTATTACAACGACGGTGATTGGGTGGAAAGCTGCACCGCTTTGGTCGAGGAACCCGATGGCAGCTTTCGGATTATCGACTGGGCACTGGCGAAACGCGAAGCAGCAGCAGCGAAGGTGGAGGCATGAGGATCGCCATCGCCACCGACGCATGGACGCCGCAAGTCAATGGTGTGGTCAGAACACTGAGCACTACAGTCAACGCGCTGATCGAACGTGGGCATGATGTCGAACTGATTACGCCGCAGCAATTCTTTACTGTGCCGATGCCCGGCTACCGCGAAATCCGGCTTGCGGTCGCACCGCGTTTCGGTGCGCGTCGTGCCCTGAACGAATTCAATCCCGATATCGTCCATATCTCCACCGAAGGTCCGATTGGATGGAGCGCGCGGGCGTGGTGCTTGTCGCAAAACAAGCCCTTTACCAGCGCCTTTCACACGCGGTTCCCCGATTACGCCTCGGTCCGCACCGGGCTTTCCCCGGATAGGTTCTGGCCCATTATGCGACGCTTTCATGCGCCATCAAAAGCGGTGTTGGCAGCGACGCCGGCGCTGATGGCCGAGTTGGCCGAGCGCGGAATACCGCAGACACGCCTGTGGTCGCGCGGTGTCGATACGGCAATATTCCACGACAAGCAGCCGCCGCTTGAAAGCCTATCGCATCTACCCAGACCTTTGTTTTTGTCAGTCGGTCGCGTTGCCAAAGAGAAAAATCTGGACGCTTTTTTGCAATGCAATGTTGCCGGGTCAAAAGTCGTAGTCGGCGACGGACCGATGTTGGCAGAGTTGAAGGCCAAATATCCCGATGTCCATTTTACCGGGTCGTTGCAAGGGGCCGAACTGGCCGGAGCTTATGCAGCAGCGGATGTTTTCGTCTTCCCCAGCAAAACCGACACATTCGGGTTGGTACTGATTGAGGCATTGGCGTGCGGGGTTCCGGTGGCGGGCTATCCGGTTGCAGGGCCGATGGATATCGCCGGGATTGCTGGCCGCGGACCGAATTCGGATTTGGCACACCCGGTCGGCGCATTGAACGCTGATTTGGCGATTGCGATGGCACAAGCGCTCAGCTGCAGCCGCGACGCTGCCGCAACCTATGGCCGGACATTTTCGTGGGATCGCTGTACCAGCCAGTTTGAAGACGCGCTGAAATCCGCGATTGCAGGTCAGGCTTTAATTCCGGCCTGACCTTAGTCCAATACAGCCTCACACACTGCGCGAATTGCCGTTGGGTCGGAAATGAAAGCCATGTGCGAACAATACAGCTCCTTGTTCACATCCGCCTCCCCGGGCTCGCCACACGCGGAATGCGGGGCGACCACGCCATCACGCCGCGACCATAACGCCACAGTTTCAACCGGTGGCTTTTCGTGCGGGATGGCCGCAATTGGCGGCGTATCAACTTTGTGCCCGGCAACCCATTCGTACAGCCGCCACGCATTGTTGGCGCGCATATCGCCCGAAAAAGGTGTGCCCAAAGTAATCACTTTGCGGACACGATCAGGCGCATATTTGGCATATTCGCGCGCAATCAACCCGCCAAGGCTCCAGCCGATAAGCGTTACCGGTTGATCCAAATTAAGCGTATCAAGATGCCGGTCGAGCCGTTCAAACATATCGGCTTTGACTCCGAAATTGCGGCCAAGACCCCAGCCATGCGCCCGAAATCCGGCACCCGTCAACGACGTGCGCAATCGCGATGTTGCAACATCAGAGGCCAAAAAGCCCGGCAGCACTATGACCGCACGGCCATCGCCTTGGACACCGGTTTGCACAGGGGAGGCAAAGCTCGCTTTTGCACGCATCGCAGCAAAGCTACCCGCCTCGCGCATCAGTAACGGCAGCGCGGGGGCGGAACGGTCAAGCCCGTAATTGGTGGAGAATCGCGTTGCCATAACTAAGCAACATATCGACCCAGAGTATTTATGGAAGATTTACGAAACTATTTTTTCAGTTTGGTTACGGTCCGAGCCAGAATCCGGGCCAGTATCAAAGTTATAGGCCCACAGCTGGTGGCAGTGATGGCTCAGTCTCTGGCAATGTTGGTGCCGGGGCAAAAACCGGTGGCAGCGGTGGCGGGGGTGTAGCAGCGCTGCGGCTTAATTGATCGAGCGCCTGATGAACAGAAATCATCCGTGCCGCGTCACCCATCCAGCCGGATGCAGACGCGGCTCCTGGCAAAGCACGGACGAGCTGCGCTGCCTGCGCAATATCGCCAGCTATAATCAGGCCCCGGATACGTTCGATCCGCGCCGCACTCGCTGTCAGCGGTGCGTCGTACGAGCGCAAGATAAACAGGCTGTTTGTTTCGCGGCGCATCCGGTCCCATACTGTTTCGACAGGCAAAAGCAGTTGCGGCGAAATGCTGTCAAAGCCCGCAAGCAATTTGGCATTCGACATCGGCTTTCGCGCTGCATTGGCAATAATGGCCAATGCTTGTGGCTGGCTGGCGGCAAAGGTCACTTGCAAGCGGCTGCCAAGCGGACCGAGCGCTTTCCCCGCGTCGATGCTGTCGCGGACTTGATGAACCAACAGCGCAGCCTCGGCTTGGCTGGCGCTTGGCTGAATGATTGTCGGGACGGCAAAAGCGGCGGATGGGGCCAGTGCCGTCACCTCGTCTGCGGATTCGACGTCAACTGACTCAACGGACGCGCTTTTTTCAGCCCAGGGCATTTGTCCATCGGATGAAAGATACGCAAAGCCGCATGCGCCGCCTGCAAATGCGAGGATCAGTAACGCTACGATTCCACGCCAGCTCATATTTCTTCCTTCCGGTAATCGGTTTCTTCAGGTGGCTTACCAAGGTCTGCGAGCGCCGACAACAAAGCGATGTCAGCAGGGCGTTCAGCTACGGCAACTGCGCGCCAGCCATCACCAGCGGCTTGCGCTATTGCGGGTGAGAACGCCGCGAGTGTGATGCCGGAACGGTCGAGGCCAAAATCCGCCACAGCTTTTGCAAACGCCTCCGCCGCGCGCGGAGAGTGGAGCGCGACAGCATCCGCCGAAGCGATGATCGGCGCAGCATCGGCGGTCAGTTTTTTGGGGCCAGAGGCATAGCCGATAACGGTCGTCACCTTAAGTGCTTTGGGCATATTCTTTGGCATTTTGATCGGGCGGTGGTCCGCCCCTGCCAGCCATAACAGCCGCCTATGCCCCATATCGCTTGCCGCCTTCACCGCTGCAGCGGCATCGGATGTGCCAACGGTCGCTACATCCAGCCGCGCCGTTCGGGCCGCCTCTGCTGACCGCTCACCCACCGCATGCACCGGAAGCGCACGTAGGCTTTCCAACCCCGCACCGCCAAAGCGCACAGCGTTGGCGCTGGTCAGCAACAGCGCATCATAATCCGCAGGATCGGGCGCATCCCACGCTGCCGCCTGCACCTCAAAGAACGGCAGCAATATGGGTTCAAGCCCGGCTTCTTGTGCACGGAGCGCGCTGGCGCTGGCGCCTGGTTCAGGGCGGATGATAAGGAGTTTCATAACGCAAACAATGCTTTCAATGCGGGGCTGGCTTGCGCCAATAATTGCAGCGCCAACGCGACCGGATCGTCGCCTTCGCCGCTGATACACTCGCTGCCGTCCTCGGACAGGATTTGGCCCGACAGCCAAACACTGCCGTCTTTGACTACAGCCAGTGCCGCAACGGGAGAGTGGCAATTGCCGCTAAGTGCTTCAAGGAAAGCGCGTTCAGCCATAACGCAGCCGAAGGTTTCGGCGTGGTTGATCGCGTTCAATATCGGCGTCAGCTCAACCCGTGCACTAAGGCAGTCGATACCAATCGCACCCTGCGAAGCCGCTGGTAGCATCTCGCCGGTTGCAATCGCCGCGCCAGTATCCGCCAGCCCCAACCGATCCAACCCCGCCGCCGCGAGCAATGTCGCGGCAAATTCCCCGTTCGCTACCTTCGCCATCCGCGTAGCGACATTGCCTCTGATCGGCGCTGTCCTCAAATCAGGCCGCAGTGATTTCAACTGTGCGGCACGACGCGGACTTGATGTTCCGACCAATGCAGAAGGCGGCAGAGCCAAAATTGAGTCCGCGCCAATTAGTCGGTCTCGCACATCGGCGCGCGTCAGCATTGCGGCAATTTGAAACGTATCAGGCCGCACAGTCTCGACGTCCTTCATCGAATGCACTGCCACGTCAATATCGCCGTCGATCAGCGCGCGTTCGAGCTCTTTGGTCCACAATGCTTTGCCGCCGATATCCGCCAGCGGACGGCTCTGATCTTTGTCGCCAGAAGATAGCATGGGGACGAGGTGCACCGCGTCTGTTGCCCATCCGTGTGCCGCGCATAACGCAGCCTTCGCCAACTCGGCTTGCTTTAAGGCAAGTGGAGAGGATCGAGTGCCGATGCGAAAGGGGTAGGAGGTCGAAGGGGTCATGCGGCTTGTCCATAGCGAGACAGAGCCGTAAGGGGAAGCGGATGGCGATTATCCTTGGTCTTGAATCGAGTTGCGACGAAACGGCGGCGGCGATTGTGCGGTCTGATCGGACGATTTTGTCGCACGCGCTGGCGGGGCAAGAAGACCACCACCGCGCCTTTGGCGGCGTCGTCCCCGAAATCGCCGCGCGTGCCCATGCCGAGATGATGACGCCTCTGGTCAAGGTCGCGCTTGCCGATGCGGGGATGACGTTGGACGATGTCGATGCGATTGCCGCAACCGCTGGGCCGGGATTGATTGGCGGCGTGATGGTCGGTCTGGTTACGGCCAAGGCGCTGGCGATGGCGGCGGGCAAGCCATTGATCGCCGTCAACCATTTGGAAGGTCATGCGTTGTCGCCTAGGCTCGTCGATGCAGATCTTCAATTCCCCTATCTGTTGCTGCTCGTATCGGGCGGGCATTGCCAGCTGCTTCGCGTCAACGGCGTGGGCGATTACAACCGCTTAGCGACCACCATCGACGATGCAGTCGGCGAGGCTTTTGACAAAAGCGCGAAAATTTTGGGGCTTGGATTCCCCGGTGGCCCAGCGGTCGAACAGGCCGCAAAACTTGGCAATGCCAAAGCCGTCCCGCTCCCGCGTCCGCTCAAAGGAGCGGACGAGCCGCATTTCTCCTTCGCAGGTCTGAAAAGCGCCGTTTTGCGCGCGCACGACACAGGCCTTCACCGAGAAGAGGATATCGCCGCGTCGTTTCAAGCCGCCGTCGTCGATTGTCTGGAGGATCGTTTGGAATACAGCCTATCGCGCATGCAAACCCCCGCCGCGTTGGTTGTTGCAGGGGGCGTTGCTGCAAACGAGGCTGTCCGCGCGATGCTGCAAACGCTCGCCACCCGCCACAACATGCGCTTTGTTGCCCCGCCGCATTGGCTGTGCACCGATAACGCCGCGATGATTGCATGGGCGGGCGCAGAACGCTTCGCCGCTGGCCTGACCGATCCGCTCGACATCCCCGCCCGCCCGCGCTGGCCGCTTGATCCGCACGCAGAGGCAGTGCGTGGCGCCGGAGTCAGAGCATGAGTGTAAAAGCATGAGGCCGCTGCAATATCCCGTTGGAATTATCGGTGCAGGCGCATGGGGCACAGCTCTCGCTACCGTCATGCAACAAGCACATGGCGACGCCTTAATTTGGGCGCATGAGGAGGAGGTTGTTACTGGCATTAACGCGGACCGGCGCAATCATTTGTATCTCCCCAGCATCGAACTGGCCCAGGGTATCCGCGCCACGGGTGACATTACCGAGATGATGAATTGCCACGCGCTGATGCTGGTCACGCCCGCGCAACATCTGCGCGCCACGCTTCTGGCGATGCCCAAATTTATCAAGCCCCTGATCCTATGCTGCAAAGGGATTGAAGCGGATACGCAGCTGTTGATGTCCGATGTCGCCGCTGAAATCTGCCCCGACAACGCCATCGCGGTTCTATCCGGCCCCACGTTTGCACATGAAGTTGCCGCTGGAATGCCGACCGCGATTACCCTTGCCTGCACAAACCAAGCCCTTGGAGCGCAACTGATGCGGCTGGTCGCGGCGCCGGCGTTCCGGCCCTATTGGTCAGACGATGTGGTGGGAGCGGAAATAGGCGGTGCGGTGAAGAACGTGCTCGCCATCGGCTGCGGCGTTGTCGATGGCGCGGAGCTTGGGTTGAACGCACGCGCCTCGCTGATCGCGCGCGGCTTTACCGAGATGCAGCGATACGGCCTGGCGCGCGGCGGCAAAGCGGAAACACTGGCGGGGCTGTCTGGTCTTGGTGATCTGGTGCTAACCTGTTCGTCGGAAAACAGCCGCAATTTCGCGCTGGGTCGCGGGCTTGGCCAAGGCAAGTCTGCCGCCGATATGCTGGCGGATCGGCGGACGGTTGCAGAGGGAGCATCGACTGCGCCTGTCTTGTTGCAATCGGCAAAGGCGTTGGGTGTCGATATGCCCATCGTTGAGGCGGTGTGCGCCTTGTTGTCAGGTGCCGCCAACGTGCCACAAGTAGTTGAAGCCTTGCTCGCTCGCCCGTTAAAGGCCGAAAGGTGACAAGCGACCATTTTTGCCCTAGATTGCCAATCAATCACACCGTTAGTCCTGAGCCTTTCGAAGAGCGTCTATCGGGGGGCGTAAACACTGAGGCGCGCCCTTCGACAGGCTCAGGACTACGGTTAGATTTAGACCACAGTTTCCGCAAACGGAGGGGAGTTTGACGGCAGCTACACCCAATGAAACGGTGCATACCGAACAAGACGAAGCTGACCTAAAGGCGCTGGCCAAGGGCGGGCGGACCAATGTGTTCGGCTTTGTCCTGCGGCTGGCGGCGCGCATCCCGTTTCTATTCATCGCCGGGCGGCTCTATGGACCAGAGGCTTTGGGCCGTTTTGCCTATGCGATTTTGATCGTCGAATTTGTCGCGCAGCTGGCGACTTTGGGGTTGCGGCGCGGGTTGGCCGAGGCCTTGTCAAAGGATGATCGCCCGCACAATCACATCGTTGCTGACGCATTGCTGGTGGCGATGGTCGCCTCTGCAATCGGGGCCGCGTTCTTGATTGCGCTGCCGCAGTTGATGTTCCCCAACAGCGCGATCAACGGCTTTGACCGATTCTTGCCGCTAACGATTATAACCGTCGTTGCCACCGATATTGCGCTCGCCGCGCTGGCTTACCGGTTTGACGTCGCCTCCACAGTCCGCGCACGCGCCGTGGTCGAACCGTGGACGATCAGCATCGCGGCGGGGGCACTGGTGTTTTACTCGACCCGCGATGGCCTGATCCTGTCCTATGTCGCATCGGTCGTTGCCGCGATGTTCACAGCGTTATGGCCTTTATGGCGCAGCTATGGTTTGCCACGCGATTGGCGTCCGCGCCCACGCGAACTCGCTGCACTCGCCCGCCGCAACCTGCCCCTCGCCGCCGCCGACGCTGCCGAATGGGGCAGTAGACGGCTTGATCTGTTCATCCTTGGCCTGTTCGCCAGCCCCGTGATCGTCGGGATTTATTATATCGCGCAACAAGTCGCCAGCCTGCCACAAAAGCTGAAATCCAGTTTTGACCCCATTCTCGGCCCCGTTATCACCCGCAATCTGCAAGCGAAAAACTACGCCGAAATCGCCCGCCAAGTCGGCCAAGTCGGCTTCTGGATTATCGCCGCCCAAGCAGGAATTGCGCTGGCTCTGGGCATTCCGGGCGAAGCAGTCATGGGCTTGATCGGGCCGGAATTTGTCGGGGGAGCCGCTGCAATGGCGTTCCTCCTCGCCGCCGAAGTTGCAGCCGCCACGGCGGTCGTCAGCGAAAGCGCCTTGGTCTATATGGCGCGGCACAGGAACCTAGTGCTCAGTCTGATGATGTTGCTGCTCCAAGTCGCGCTTAGCCTCGTCTTGATCGAGATGATCCCTATGCTGCCAATCAAGCCCGAATACACTGGTCTCGCCCAAGCCGCCGCCGTCTCCGCTGCGTTGATGCTGGCGCTTGCCGCTGCATCGCTGGCGAAGGCGTTGCTGCTGTCCAAGTTGCTAGGCGAACCCTTAAGCATCTGGCGCTGGACCCTCCTCCCCGCCGTAGCCGCCGCAATCATCATCGGAGTCGCCGCCACGCGGCTCCCCGAATGGGCCGAACTCGCTTTGGGTGTGCCTGCAATCCTAAGCGTATACCTATGGATCATCTGGCGCTGGGGCTTTGGGCCTGAGGATCGGGTGTTGTTTAAGCGGTAGCTGGTAGAACTAAGTTGGGACAAATACCACAAATCAACCCCCCTTGCCCCCACACTCAAGTCAGTACATATAGCGAACATGTGTGAAACTGCACTTCAGAAATTTGGCCGAATTGTGACTTGGTACGCAGCGCACAATCATGTTGAAGAGCCCAGCTTTGTTGACCAATCCGATTCTGGGCGTTTGGACATATTAGAAACCTCTATCGGTGCAAAATTGCCCGATGCCGTCAGGCTGTTACTCAGCCGCTATGACGGCGAGCATGAAGGCGCGGAGGGTTTGTTTCTTGGTAGTGGATTGATGAGCATTGACCAGATCGTGGACGATATAGCGTTCGCGCAAACGCTGATTAAGCCAGACAACCCCGCTATTGAAAATGAGGCTGCTTCTCAGGCCATTCTTGGAGAAATTGTCCGCGAAATTTTGGATGTGCTAAATGGCGCTGCGCGAAATCAAAGTATTCCAAGCAATTGGAGCAAGTGTGAATTTGACTGCTGCCCGAATGGCTTTGGCGGACCGGTTGTTTATACATGTTCCGCAACTGAGGAAGCCGAACGTATCGTTATGGATTGTGACAGAGCGACAATGAGCCGGATTATGGAGCTGGCCAGTGATCTGCACGATATCGAACGTAAGAGCTATAATTGGGATGAGCTGTGCTTTGTGGTCAACAGCGACCACAGCTTCACCGTATCGCGTGATTTTTACGGGCTGACAGACGAAGGTAATTTCACCAGTTTTCCCGAAAATGCAATCAGGCTAACCTATTTTCATCTGCGCTGGCTGCCGCTGCTACGGGATTTTGGCGGCAACAACATCGGCGTAGATCTCGACCCTGGTCCAGCCGGAAAACAGGGACAAATCATTGTATATGGCCGCGATAAACATGATATGTTCATTGTGGCTGATGATTGGGAAGCATTTTTGGACCTGATCATCGACCTCATTGCAACGCGTCCGGCAGAGATAGCGAATTCTGAACATCTGCACGATTTCTTACAGCCGATAATCATGGCGGAGTTATAACACAAACATGTCTGAACTCATCATCCGCCGTGGTCTCGCCGAGCCGGAGACTGACGGCAGCTTTGTTCCGCACCGGCCGCAGCGCCCGGCGAAGATTGAGGGCGGGCGGCCTTTTGTGTTGCGGTCGGAATACTCGCCCGCGGGGGATCAGCCGCGCGCGATTGGGGAGCTGACTGAGACGGCGCTGGCGGGTGAGAAAAATCAGGTGCTGTTGGGTGTCACCGGCTCTGGCAAAACCTTTACAATGGCCAAGATGATTGAGAAGCTGCAACGCCCTGCGCTGATCCTTGCCCCCAACAAAACGCTCGCCGCGCAGCTTTATGGCGAGTTCAAAAGCTTCTTCCCCGACAATGCGGTCGAGTATTTCGTCAGCTATTATGACTATTACCAGCCAGAGGCCTATGTGCCGCGCAGCGACACCTATATCGAGAAAGAGTCATCCGTAAACGAAGCCATCGACCGGATGCGCCATTCGGCGACACGGTCTTTGCTGGAACGCGACGACGTTATCATCGTTGCCTCGGTCAGCTGCATCTATGGCATCGGGTCGGTCGAAACCTATTCGGCGATGATATTCGACCTGAAACCCGGCCAAGCGCATGACCAGCGCGA
This sequence comes from Sphingomonadales bacterium, assembly GCA_031416255.1. Classification (GTDB taxonomy): domain Bacteria; phylum Pseudomonadota; class Alphaproteobacteria; order Sphingomonadales; family Sphingomonadaceae; genus Sphingorhabdus_B. The sequence continues at coordinate 12,855 of JANOTI010000083.1, forward strand.
GCTGATCCGCAAGCTGGTAGCGCTGCAATATAAACGCAACGACGCGGCCTTTGCGCGCGGCAATTTCCGTGTGCGGGGCGACAATCTTGAACTGTTTCCTTCGCATTTGGAGGATACCGCGTGGCGAATCAGTTTCTTTGGGGACGAAGTGGAATCAATCGCCGAGTACGACCCGCAGACCGGCAAAACCGGCGCGCAGCTGGGCAAAGTCCGCGACTATGCCAACAGCCACTATGTCACCCCCGGCCCGACAATGAAGCAAGCGGCAGAGGCGATTAAGTTTGAGCTGGAGCACCGGCTGCAAGAGTTGGAGACCGAAGGCAAGTTGCTGGAGCATCAGCGGTTGGAACAGCGCACGCATTTCGATCTGGAGATGATCGCGGCGACGGGCAGTTGCGCAGGGATTGAGAATTACTCGCGCTTTCTAACGGGCCGCTTGCCCGGTGAACCGCCGCCGACGTTGTTTGAGTATCTGCCCGATAACGCATTGCTGTTTGTCGATGAAAGCCACCAAACCGTTGGGCAGTTAAACGCGATGGCGCGCGGGGATCACCGCCGCAAAATGACTTTGGCCGAATATGGTTTCCGCCTGCCGTCGTGCATCGACAACCGGCCGTTACGGTTCAACGAATGGGAGGCGATGCGCCCGCAGACGGTGTTTGTCTCCGCCACGCCGGGTGCGTGGGAGATGGAGCAGGCAGGCGGCGTTTTTGCCGAGCAAGTCATCCGACCCACCGGGCTTATCGATCCGCCGGTCGAGATCAAACCGGTCGAGGATCAGGTGCAGGATTGCATCAACGAATGCCGCAAAACCGCCGAGGCGGGATACCGCACTCTCGTCACCACGCTGACCAAACGCATGGCGGAGGATTTGACCGAGTTTATGCACGAGGCGGGGTTGCGCGTGCGGTACATGCACAGCGATGTGGAGACGCTGGAGCGGATTGAGCTGATCCGCGATTTGCGGCTGGGCGTTTATGATGTGCTGGTCGGGATCAACTTGCTGCGCGAGGGGCTTGATATCCCCGAATGTGGGCT
>JANOTI010000084.1:0-49816 GCA_031416255.1 Sphingomonadales bacterium
GCCGCTTCCGCGAAGCCTATGAACTGTCAAACCTGACCAGCAGCATGCCCGAAATCTGCGGCCGCATTTGTCCGCAGGATCGGCTCTGCGAGGGCAATTGCGTGATCGAATTTGCCGGCCACGGCGCCGTCACCATCGGCAGTGTCGAGAAATACATCACCGACACCGCATGGGCCGAAGGTTGGGTGGAACCGATTGCGGTCGGCAAACCACGCGGCCAATCTGTAGGCATCATCGGTGCAGGCCCGGGCGGATTGACCGCTGCCGAATATCTGCGCGTCGCCGGTTATGACGTCCACGTCTATGACCGGTACGACCGCATGGGTGGATTGCTGACTTACGGCATCCCAGGCTTTAAGCTGGAAAAAGACGTCGTCATGCGCCGCATCGACCGGCTGGCAGAGGGCGGCGTTGTTTTCCACGCGAACTTCGAAGTAGGCCGCGACGCCACGCTTGATGAACTGCGCGCCAAACATGACAGCGTGCTGATCGCCACCGGCGTGTACAAAGCGCGCGACATTAAAACGCCCGGCAGCGGTCTGTCCGGCATCCATGCCGCGCTCGATTTTCTGACCGCATCGAACCGCAAAAGTTTCGGCGATAACGTTCCCGAATTTGACGACGGCACATTGAATGCAGAGGGCAAGAACGTCGTCGTCATCGGCGGCGGCGACACCGCGATGGATTGCGTTCGCACCGCCGTTCGCCAAGGCGCAAAGTCGATCAAATGCCTCTACCGCCGCGACCGTGACAATATGCCAGGGTCACAGCGCGAAGTCGCCAATGCCGAGGAAGAAGGCGTCGAGTTCGTCTGGCTCTCCGGCCCCAAATCCTTTGATGGCACAGATAGCGTCGAACGCGTGCATGTCTCCAAAATGCGTCTGGGCGCACCTGATGCCAGCGGCCGCCGCGCGCCGGAGAACGACCCCGATGGGGACTTCACACTGGATGCCGATATGGTCATCACTGCGCTGGGTTTTGAGCCTGAAAACCTGCCCACATTATTCGGTGCACCGGATCTGAACGTCACCCGCTGGGGAACCATCCGCGCCGATCACATCACCGGCATGACCAACCTGCCCGGTGTGTTTGCGGTGGGTGACATCGTGCGCGGCGCAAGCTTGGTCGTTTGGGCGATCAAGGATGGCCGCGATGTTGTTGAGCATTTGCATCGCTGGATGCAGACCAATGATAAGGCCCGGCTTGCGGCGTAAATTGTTTTGGCAGCCTGACTTTTAGGAGAGAGACATGCGTAAATTGATCATTGCCAGCCTGCTTGCGACCAGCGGTCTTTCCGCAGCGGCAACGCCTGTGTATGCGCAAGCCGAACCAACCGCGGCAGATTCCTCCTCGACGGGTTCGCACCAAGCAAAATCTATAACGCTTGCAGGCATTCTCAACAGCGAATCGATTATCATCGGTGCCGACAAATCTGATGCAAAAGCAGAAGCCTTGATGCTCGAACTGATGGCTTCGGATCCTGATATGACCGAGCTAGAAATAGAACATCCAGGTGTTGGCATGGAAATGGCGAAAGCGACTTTGCCTATCATCAACAAATATTTGCGCCAACGCTTGCCTGATTTGCACGCACGGCAAAGTGCATTGTATCGCGCCAATTTCTCGGAGTCAGAGCTTAACACCCTGATTGAGTTTTATTCGTCTGCAACTGGTCAGAAGATGATCACCGTAATGTTGGAACAGCTCAAGCCGGACGCAATGATGGAAGAAGCCAAGGGTTCGGAGGATTACCGGATTTCAGCAGACTCGGCTTTGAAGGACATAAGCAGGACTGTTCCTTCAATTGTGGACTCGTTGGACGATACCGACATCAAGGCACTAGAAGCGCTGATGGAAACCGGCTTACTGCCTCGTCTGCAAAAGATCGCTCAGCAAACTCAACAGATTGCGCTCGATTGGATGAACGAAAGCGCGCCGGGCGAAGACAAAGAAATAGAAGACGCCGCTGTAACTACGATCACACGGCGCATGGAACAGGCATCGAAATGACATATTATTTCCCCACCCCCGAACACGAACGGCTTGCCCGCGAAGGCATGTATCATCCCGAATCCGAAGGTGATGCCTGCGGTGTTGGCTTGATCGCGGCGACCGATGGAAAGCCTTCGCGGCGGGTGGTGGCCTCGGCGATTGAGGCGTTGAAGGCTGTGTGGCATCGAGGGGCCGTCGATGCCGATGGCAAGACAGGCGATGGTGCGGGCGTGCATGTAGACTTGCCGGTGCGCTTTTTCGACGATGCGATTGCGGCGGGCGGGCATAAAGTCATGCCTAATCGTCTGGCCGTGGGCATGGTCTTTTTGCCGCGCACTGATCTTAATGCTCAGGAAAATTGCCGGACACTTGTTGAGGCTGAAATCATCGAGGCGGGCTATACCATTTATGGCTGGCGTCAGGTGCCCGTCGATGTTTCGGTCATCGGCGATAAGGGTCAGGCGACCCGGCCAGAGATTGAGCAGATCATGATTGCGGGGCCGCTTCCTGACGCAGCCAGCATCAAAGAGTTTGAAAAGAACCTCTATCTCGTCCGCCGTCGGATCGAGAAGAAAATCATCGCTGCGCAAATTCGCGATTTCTATATCTGTAGCCTGTCGTGCCAGTCGATTGTTTATAAAGGCTTATTCCTCGCCGAAAGCCTTTCGGTGTTTTATCCTGACCTGCAAGACGACCGGTTTGAAAGCCGCGTTGCGATTTTTCATCAGCGCTATTCGACCAACACATTCCCGCAATGGTGGTTGGCGCAACCGTTCCGCAGCCTTGCGCATAATGGTGAAATCAATACCATCCGTGGCAACCAGAACTGGATGAAAAGCCACGAGATCAAGATGGCGAGTATCGCTTTTGGTGACCATAGCGCGGACATCAAGCCGGTGATTCCGGCAGGATCATCGGACACGGCGGCTCTGGATGCGGTGTTTGAGACGCTTGTACGGTCTGGCAAAGAAGCGCCGACGGCAAAGCTGATGCTGATCCCAGAGGCGTGGCAGGCGAACCCCAATCTTCCGGCTAATCACAAGAGCATGTATGAATATATGGCCAGTGTGATGGAGCCATGGGATGGCCCCGCTGCGCTTGCCATGACCGATGGCCATTGGGCTGTCGCAGGCGTTGATCGCAACGCGCTGCGGCCGCTGCGTTACTGCCGGACCAATGACGGCTTGCTGATTATCGGGTCGGAAACCGGCATGGTAGTTGTGCCGGAAAATACGATTATTGAAAAAGGTCGCCTTGGCCCCGGTCAGATGATCGCTGTCAATTTGGACGAAGGAACATTGTATCGCGACAGCGACCTGAAAGACCGTGTGGCTGACGAGCAGGATTACGCTTCACTTGTAGGCGGGTTCCGCTCCATAGACGATCTGCCTAACAAAGGTGCCGAAACGCTGCCCGCGTTCAGCCGTGCAGAATTGACCCAGCGTCAGGTTGCGGCTGGCATGACGCTGGAGGATATGGAAATGATCCTCGCGCCGATGGCAGAGGATGGCAAGGAAGCCATAGGATCCATGGGCGATGATACCCCGCTAGCAGTGATCAGCGACAAGCCGCGTATTATCAGCCAATTTTTCCGGCAGAATTTCAGTCAGGTAACAAACCCGCCGATCGATAGCTTGCGCGAACGGCATGTGATGAGCCTGAAAACGCGTTTTTCAAACCTTGCCAATATTTTGGAGGACAGCAGCCAGAACAGCGACGTTCTGGTGCTGGAAAGCCCGGTATTGCTGACAGCGGAGTGGACGCGGTTGAAGGCTGCGTTTGGCAAAAATGCCGCGACCATCGACTGCACCTATTCGGTCGATGAAGGCCAAGAAGGCCTGCGCGCCGCGATTGTTGGAATACGCGAACAGGCAGAGGCTGCTGTGCGCTCTGGCCAGACTGAGCTGTTTTTAACCGACCAAAATATCGGGCCTGACCGCGTGGCTATCGCGATGATCTTGGCGGCGGCGGCGGTGCATACGCATTTAGTGCGCGTTGGCCTGCGCAGCTACTCCTCGGTCAACGTCCGCTCATCCGAATGCCTCGATACGCATTATTTTGCGGTGTTGGTCGGCGTTGGCGCGACCACGGTGAACGCGTATTTGGCAGAGGCTGGTATCGAGGATCGCTATACACGCGGTTTGCTCGGCAGCATGGATTTGGCGACCGCAAAGGGCAACTACCGCAATTCGATCAACGAGGGTCTGCTAAAGATTATGTCAAAGATGGGGATCGCAGTGATTTCCAGCTATCGTGGCGGCTATAACTTTGAAGCAGTCGGACTTTCCCGCGCACTGGTGAACGATTTCTTCCCCGGAATGCCAAACAAAATCTCCGGTGAAGGATACCACTCCCTCTTCATAAACGCCCGCGACCGGCACCGCGACGCCTTTGACGCCGCCGTAACGCGGCTGCCCATTGGCGGCTTTTACAAGCAACGCAAAGATGGCGAAGCGCATGCGTATTCGGCAGGGCTGATGCATTTGCTGCAAAGCTCGGTCGGCAATGACAGCTATTCGACCTATCTACAGTTTGCAGCAGGGGTTCGCGAATTACCGCCTGTGTATCTGCGCGATCTGCTGGAGTTTAACTTTCCAAAAGACAGCATCGCTTTGGACGAAGTTGAGGCGATAACCGAGATCCGCAAACGCTTTATCACGCCCGGAATGTCGCTCGGCGCGTTGTCGCCGGAGGCACACGAAACGCTCGCCATCGCCATGAACCGAATCGGCGCAAAGGCTGTGTCGGGCGAAGGCGGCGAGGATAGCAAACGCTTCAAACCTTATGAAAATGGCGACAACGCCAACAGCGTTATTAAACAAATCGCATCGGGCCGATTTGGCGTAACCGCCGAGTATCTTGGCGCCTGCGAAGAGATTGAAATCAAAGTTGCGCAAGGGGCAAAACCCGGCGAAGGTGGGCAGCTACCCGGTTTCAAAGTGACCGAGATGATTGCCCGGCTGCGGCATTCAACGCCAGGCGTCACCTTGATCTCCCCTCCTCCGCATCACGACATCTATTCAATCGAAGATTTGGCGCAGCTGATCTATGATCTTAAACAGATCAATCCGCGCGCGAAGGTGTGCGTAAAGCTGGTAAGTGCGGCGGGTATCGGAACAATTGCCGCAGGTGTCGCCAAGGCGCATGCCGATGTCATTCTGATCTCGGGCAATGTCGGCGGCACTGGTGCAAGCCCGCTGACCAGCATCAAATACGCAGGTACGCCATGGGAAATGGGTCTATCAGAGGCCAACCAAGTCCTCACCCTAAACGGTCTACGCCACCGCGTAAAACTGCGTACCGATGGCGGCCTAAAAACGGGTCGCGATATCGTGATCGCCGCCATATTGGGCGCCGAAGAATACGGCATCGGCACGTTAAGCCTTGTCGCCATGGGCTGCATCATGGTGCGCCAGTGCCATTCAAACACCTGTCCGGTGGGCATTTGTGTGCAGGACGAAAAGCTGCGCGCAAAATTCACCGGGACGCCAGAAAAGGTCATCAACCTGATGACCTTTATCGCCGAAGAAGTGCGCGAAATTCTGGCCAAACTTGGTTTTCGCTCGCTCGATGAAGTCATCGGTCGCACCGAATTGCTGCGCCAAGTTAGCCGCGGTGCCGAACATCTCGACGACCTTGATCTCAACCCGATCCTTGCCAAAGTCGATGCGCCGGATAGCGCGCGGCGTTTTCATATCGAGGGCAACCGCAACGAAGTGCCCGACAGTCTGGATGCGCAGATCATCAAAGACGCACAACCCGTGTTCAACCGGCGCGAAAAGATGCAGCTGACGTATAATGTCCGCAACACACACCGCGCCGTGGGGACACGACTGTCGTCAGAAATTACGCGGCTCTACGGCATGAAGGATTTGGCGGACGGCCATGTCCATGTGCGCCTGCGCGGCAGTGCGGGACAATCACTCGGCGCGTTCCTATGCCAAGGTGTGACATTGGAAGTGTTTGGCGATGCCAACGACTATGTCGGCAAGGGATTGTCCGGCGGACGCATTGTTGTGCGCCCCACAGTCAGCTCGCAGCTGGAAAGCCAGCACAACAGCATCATTGGCAACACTGTGCTGTACGGGGCGACTGCAGGCACGCTGTTGGCCGCAGGACAAGCCGGAGAACGCTTTGCTGTGCGGAACTCAGGAGCCAAAGTAGTCGTTGAAGGCTGCGGCGCAAACGGCTGCGAATATATGACTGGCGGGATCGCGGTTATCCTTGGCGAAACCGGCGGGAATTTTGGCGCAGGCATGACCGGAGGTATGGCCTTTATTCTGGACCCCAATGGTCAGTTTGAAAGCCGGGCCAATCCCGATAGCATCGTTTGGCAACGGCTGGACAGCCTGCATTGGGAGCGTGTGCTGAAAGACTTAGTTGCCGAACACGCCTTGGCCACGGATAGCCAGTGGTCGAATTCAATCATAGAGGATTGGGATCGCCGTCGCAGTGAGTTTTGGCAGGTTTGTCCCAAAGAAATGCTTACCCGGTTGCAGCAGCCGTTGAGCGATACGGAGATCTTGGTTGCAGCAGAGTAGCTTTGCATAACATTCCGTTACAACTGTTTACCATGCTTTCGCGTGGCTGACCGGCTTGTTCAGTTTCCAATCAGTCACAAGCTGCTAAAGCGCCAATCGTTCAGGCAATAGAGAGCCTGTTGTTGGCCCGAAAAAGTTGTGGGCCGATTGGAAGGTATCGTTATGGTACGATCAATTGATTTTCGTGTCCCGCTGCTCGTTGGCGCAGCAGTATTGTTGCTATCCTTTTCGCAGGCCAAGGCTTCAGAGCCGGTTGTATTTGTGTCTGGTACGGGTGAACCGGAAGTAGCCGATGATCATGCAAAACTAGCCTATACCGATCAGCGCGCTGACCGCAGTGATACGCAGGCAGAACTAAGCGCAGTTGCTGTGCAGCTGTCCAGTCGTACAACTCAAGACGGCGTTGCCGACATGGTGGAACGCATGACCGAAAATATGCTTGATCTGCCTATCGGCAAATTTGTAGCAGCAATGGAACAGTCAATTCCTGGCGCAAATACCGGCCGCAAACGCATTCGTGCCACAGACACTGTTGCCGATATTGCAGGTCGCGATGCTGATCGTCTGCCAGAGCAGCTGGCCGACGGTAGCCGCCAGATGATGGGTATGATGAGCGGCCTCGCCGGTGCCTTTGCATCGATGATACCGGAGTTTGAAAAAATAGCCCGCGACATGGAAAAAAGTTTTGAGGATTTTGACCGCAAATCCGGTCGCGACCGCGACTAATCTGATTGTCGAATAACCTGCTTCGTTAACAGAGGGTACTCATTAACGGCGGGAGGGGCAGTGGCGGGGTCGCACACTGCCCCTTTCTGTTCGTGCATTATCGGCACAAAAAAAAGGGAGGCCGAAGCCTCCCTTTCATTTTAGCACACAACAGGTCGCTTAACGCACGCTGTCGTTATCCAGCACAGGTCCTGGAAACTCAGTCATATCGCTGACGTCGTCCTGATCCAGCCCCTGGCCCAGCCGCGAATTGTGCATGCCATAAACAAAGTACAGGATCATCGCGCCGATCATATAATACAGGAAGAACATCAGCACATTCCCCGGCACCGACGTAATCAGGTAAATGCACGACAATATGCCCAAAACCGGCAGCACCGGATAGAACGGCACGCTGAAGCCGCGTGGCAAATCAGGTGCGGCACGGCGAAGGTAGATGACCGAGAGGCAAACAATGGCAAACGCTGCCAGAGTTCCAACAGAGGTCATATCGCCCAAATAATTGATATCAAAAAATCCGGCAGCAAGCGCTGTAATCAGGCCAACAAATATGGTGTTAATCCATGGTGTCTGGAATTTCGGATGCACCCGCGCAAAAATTGAAGGCAACAGTCCATCACGCGCCATTGTGTAAAAGATACGCGTTTGAGCATACATCAGCACCAGCACAACGGATGTCAGGCCAATGATTGCGCCCATCTTGATGACTTTGGCAAGCCAGCCCCATTGTGGACCAAAATTATCGACCACAACCGCAACGGGATCAGGCACGTTCAAGGTGTTGTACGGCACCAGCAAAGTCATGATCGCCGCAACCAACATGTAGATAACGGTGCAGACAACCAGCGACCCGATGATACCAAACGGCATATCTTTTTTGGGATTTTTTGCTTCCTGGCCAGCAGTTGAAACCGCTTCGAAACCGATATAGGCAAAGAAAACGATCGATGCGGCACGCATGATGCCGTCAACGCCGAATTTACCGTCACCTTCGGCAGGCGGTATAAACGGTGTCCAGTTCGTCGCCACCAATTCACCAAAGTTCGACAATACGATAAAGCCACCAACGGCGATGAACGCTGCCAAAACGCTGACTTTTATCGCCACGATCACGTTGTTGACCTTTGCCGATTCCGACACGCCTAGGACCAATAGCCCCGATAGAACCATGCAGATCAGAAACGCAGGAAGGTTAAAGATCGTCGTCACCGTCTGCCCGTCAATTACCACTGGCACGCCGTCTTTCAACAACGGATAGCCTGCAGGGCCGGTAAATTGCGGGGGTATCGTTAGCCCAAAGTCCGCCAACAGACTGACGACATAGCCGCCCCAGCCGACCGCGACCACCGATGCGGCAAGACCATATTCGAGAAGCAGCAACGCCCCCATAATCCACGCGACAAACTCCCCAAGCGTCGTGTAGCCATAAGTATAGGCCGACCCCGAAACGGGCAAAGTGGATGAAAGTTCAGCATAGCACAGGCCGGCAAACGCGCAGACTATACCCGCGACAACGAACGACAGCAGAACCGCTGGCCCCGCATGCAACGCCGCAGCGCTGCCTGTTCGCACAAAAATACCTGCACCAATGATGCACCCGACGCCAAGAAGCAGTAGGTTCCACGGACCCAATGTCCGTTTCAGCTCGCTTTTCTCGGATTCTCGCTGGACTTGGGCAATGCTTTTGCGCGCCATCATGCGCGCCAGCACTCCACCCGGTTGCGTTGAAGCCATCCGTATATCTCCCCAATGGATTTGTTATTGCCGCAGAACCTAACCGCTAATCCGCATCGCGCAACAAAATTTCCCGTGCAATGTCGAAAAGGCTGGGCATAATGTGCGCATGGCGTTTGATAATGAACAACGAACCATAGCTCAATCAGCTGCACTAGTGTTGCTGATTGCGACATTGACGCTTTTCGCCGCTGGCCAATTTACGTGGCGAGAGGCTCATACTCTGGAAGCGCGGTTGGCGTTGGCGGCCACAGCTTTTGCGCCGCTCGCACTGTCGCTTTTCCTCGATATCGCGCGACTGGCGCGGCATCGTTTTGCCGAACCGCTGGACCGGAACGCTGCTGCTATGCCCACTAAAACCGCCAAAGCGGATATGTTGAACGCCATATTACGGAACACACATGAACAGGTCAGCATTGCGGCTTTGATTTATGCAATTGCCGCTTTGATGCTGCCTAGTCACTGGACCGATGCAATTTTTGGCTGTGCAGCGCTCTTCCTGATCGGTAGGATAGTGTTCGCTACAGGCTATGCAAAAGGCGCTGGGGGACGAGCATTTGGCTTTGCCCTGACATTCTACCCGAGTATCATGTTAGCAATTCTGACCGCGATCACCGCGCTGATCTAGCGCGACAGCATCGGGCCGAGGGCTTTTCCACCGAAAAGATGCACATGCAGGTGCGGAACCTCCTGATGGGCATGGTGTCCAGTGTTCGCAAGCAGCCGGTAACCCGGCGCGACCAGCCCGAGTTCGCGGCCTACATGGCCTACCGCACGGACAAATCCGGCAATCTCCGCATCGCTGGCCCGCGCACTAAAGTCATCCCAGCTGACATACGCGCCTTTGGGGATCACCAACACATGATGCGGCGCTTGCGGTTGGATATCATGAAACGCCAGTGCCCATTCATCCTCAAAAACAGTCCGGTTCGGAATTTCGCCGCGCAGGATTTTGGCGAAGATATTCTGATCATCATAAGGCAAAGTTGCATCGACGGTCATTGCGGTAATCCGTTCCGGCCAGCTTTTTCGACATGGCCTGACACGCCGTCGCGGCGTTCGAGTTCAGTCAGGACAGCGCCCAAATCAGTTCCAGCGTCTTCGAGCAAGATCATCAAGTGGAACAACAGGTCGGCGGCTTCGGCGGTTAGCTCTTGCGCGCTACCGGTCAGTGCGGCGATGACAGTTTCGGTGGCTTCCTCGCCGACCTTTTGCGCGATTTTTGCACGGCCTTTGGCGAACAGCGAGGCAACATAGCTACTGCTGGCATCGCCACCCTTGCGCTCGCGGATAACGGATTGAAGGCGTTCAAGACGCGGATCGAGACTCATGCGTCCATCCCTTGTAGTTTCAAGACCATCCCTCTGTCCTCCTCCGGCACCAATCCCTCCAGCACGCGCCAAAAACCGGTGATCGATTCCTGCCCAGCCGCTGCATAAGCCGAAGACATGCCGTTGCGAAGCGCCTCGAACAAGTGCGTTTCAAACGCCAATCCTTCAGCAGTCAAACGCAGAAGTTTCTGCCGCCGGTCGCTTGTTCCAGTGCGGTTTTCGACCAATCCGCGTGCGGATAAATCATTCAACACACGCCCGAGCGACTGTTTGGTGATGCCCAATATCTTTAACAGCTCGCTGACAGTCAAATCGGGCTGCCGCGCGATGAAGTATAAAGCACGGTGGTGGGCGCGGCCCAGACCCTCCAGCGCCAGCCCCTCATCGATGCTCCGTGTCAGGCGGGTGTAGCCGAAATAGAGCAGCTCGACCCCTCGCCGCACCTCTTCTTCGCGCAGAAACAAGGGTGACGCGTTGGGCGATACTGGAAATTGCGTTGCAGGAGATGGGACAGCCATATTGACGTATCTTGGCGCGGGACATATCTATGTGCAAGCATTTCCTGAATCGCACGCTTTGCGACATAGTAATTCAAACCGGATACAATTATGACTGACCTCGCCACTCTGCCCATCACGCTCATCGCGCATCCTGCTCCGGTACCGGATGAGGACCGGGCGGCGCTGATTGCGGACCCCGGCTTTGGCAAAACCTTCACTGACCATATGGTCACGATCCGTTATACAGCGGGAACCGGCTGGCACGACGCCACGCTCGGCCCGCGTGGTCCGTTGACGCTCGATCCGGCGACCGCTGTGCTGCATTATGCGCAAGAAATTTTTGAGGGGCTGAAAGCCTATAAGCTAACCGATGGCAGCATGGCCTTGTTCCGGCCAGAATCCAATGCACGGCGTTTCAACGCCTCGGCACGGCGCATGGCGATGCCAGAGTTGCCGGAGGAAGTGTTCGTTGAGGCGTGCAAGGCTTTGGTCGAAATCGACAAGGGTTGGTTCCCCGGTCTTGATGGCGGTTCGCTCTATCTGCGCCCCTTTATGATCGCGACCGAGGCGTTTTTGGGCGTGCGGCCCGCGAACGAATATCTGTTCATGGTGATCGCTGCGGCATCGGGCAATTACTTCAAAAGCGGCGCGCCTGCGGTGTCATTGTGGGTTAGCGAGCATTATAATCGTGCAGGCCCCGGTGGCACAGGTGCTGCCAAATGCGGTGGCAACTACGCCGCCAGCCTTGTCCCGATTGCAGAGGCCATGAAGGCTGGCCACGATCAGGTCGTATTCCTGGATGCCAAGGAGCATCGCTGGATCGAGGAACTCGGCGGCATGAACGTGTTTTTCGTGTTCGACGATGGCAGCATCCAAACTCCGCCGATTTCGGACACTATCCTGCAAGGCGTAACGCGCGACTGTCTAATTGCGCTCGCCCGTGAGGAAGGTTTGATCGTCCGTGAAGAGCCCTATGCGATCGATCAATGGCGCGCCGATGCCGAATCGGGGCGGCTGCTGGAATCGTTTGCGTGTGGAACCGCGGCTGTCGTGACGCCCATCGGCAAAGTCAGCGCGCCCAGCTTTAGCTTTACCGTTGGCAGCGGCGGGCCGGGGCAGCTGACGCAAAAGCTGAAATCGCGGTTGATCGAGATCCAGCGCGGCACTGCGCCTGATAGCTTTGGCTGGGTTGACCGGATCGCGTAAGTTTTCGGCAAAAGCTGCATTGCCTTAGGCTAATCTCTCGCTATATGGGCCGCTTGCTTGCGCGAAACGCGTCGGCTGCTGGGGTGTCGCCAAGTGGTAAGGCACCGGCTTTTGATGCCGGCATTCGCAGGTTCGAATCCTGCCACCCCAGCCATTTTACTCTCAGCAACGCCTGTCAACTCTTGTAAATGGTTGTAAAAACTAAATGTAAAAGCTGGATCAACCTGTAAACGCCGCCTAGTTGGCGCCAATACCATGCACGGCCATTTTATGGTAACGACGACAGGTCAAGTGGGGTTGGGTCACATATTATGCGTATTGCTATTGCCGACGACGAAAACGACGTCATCAACTATCTGAAAGATATCATTGAAGAACTTGGCCATACTGTTGTGGCTTTTTCAGATGGTAATGTCTTGTCGCAATCATTGGTACGCGAAACGTATGACTTAGTGATTCTTGACTGGTCAATGCCAAAAAAAGACGGTTTGGAAACGTTGACCTGGATGCAGACAGCGATGCAAGAACGTCCTCCAGTCATTATGCTGACAAACCGCACCGCGAAAAAGGATATTACTGACGCGTTGAATGCGGGTGCTGATGACTACATCACCAAGCCCGAAGATCGCGCCGTAATTGCTGCACGGATCAACGCCATGTTGCGCCGCAATGCCGGTAGCGGCGCGTTTGAGACCAAGGCGACTTATGGCAAATATGTGTTTAACCGTATCGATCAGACTGTTTCTTTCGATGACGAGACGGTGATGATGACAGCGAAAGAATTTGAACTGGCCGATCTGTTTTTCCGCAACCGCGATCGCACATTGTCGCGCAATTACATTATGGAAACGATCTGGCGGACTACCGCTGCACTCGCGACACGGACGCTTGATATGCATATTTCACGCGTGCGCGCTAAGCTGGATTTGAAACCCGAGAACGGATTTCGTATTTTTACTGTATTCGGCTATGGCTATCGATTGGAAACGATGGAGCTGAAGTGAAGCGACAATGCGCAGCATACTGACACTTATCGGCTTGGCATTTGTGGGCCTTTCGTCGCCGACGCTCGCAACGACGGACGATCTGATTGTGTATGAAGTAAAGCGCGGCGATACTTTGATTGATCTTGGCAGCAAATATTTTGTCCGAACCGGCGACTATCGAACGGTGCAGAAATTCAATAGTATTCGCGATGAACGTGCCATTCCTGTTGGAACAAAATTGCGAATTTCGCGCCATTTATTGAAATATCAATCCAGCGCAGCGCGGATCGTTTCGGTTCGCGGCAACGTCGTCCATATTGCCCAGGGTGCCCAAACTGCAGCGACAAAGGGAAGCTCTATTGGCGAAGGTTCGCTTCTGAAAACCGCCGGATCGTCTTTTGCAACGATCACGTTGGAAAATGGCTCGCGGGTGTCGCTGCCATCAAACAGCGATCTTCGCATCATCCGGTTGCGCCGCTATCTGATCGATTCCAGCCTCGATTATGATTTTGAAGTGGGGCGCGGTGCCGCCCGTTCCAAAGTCACCCCGATGACCAACCGCAATGACCGGTACAGCGTAAAAACGCCCAAAGCCGTTTCGGCGGTTCGCGGCACCGAATTCCAATCGCGCTATGATGAAACGGCTGGTGCGGATTACAACGAAGTTACCGAAGGTGCTGTTGCCGTCGCTTTGCCTGTAGGCGATCCAGCGGATTTGTCTGCTGGCAACGGCCTTTCGGTTAAGGCGAACGGTGCCGTCATCCGCGAAAGCCTTATCGACACCGCAGAAATCCCGTTCGCCGGACGGATGCAAAAAGATGCACGTGTCACCTTCGCCCTGCCCGATCGCCCAACGAGCACGGGCATGCGTATTTCCCTAGCAGCCGATGCAGGCTTTATCGAAGAGATCGCAGAAGCCAGCGTTACAGGGGCAACCGCAACATTCGAAGGCATTGAAGACGGCAATTATTTTGTTCGCTTTCGTGCCGTATCGCAATCCGGCATCGAAGGCATGCCTGTCACTTATGCTTTTAAACGCCGGCAGAACAGCGTGGCCGCCAGCGGCGGAAAAAGCGATTTTGGTTATGCTTTCAAATGGGCAGGACAAGGCCGCGGAACGCTGCGCTATCATTTTCAGCTTTACCAAGGCAAAGCAGAAGGCCTAGCCTTCGTCGAGGAAGCAGGGATGGAAACACAAGAGATTAGCTTGTCTGATCTGCCCTCAGGTGACTATTACTGGCGTGTTGCGTCGGTCCAATATGTGGATGGCGAAGTTTCAACGAACTGGACGCCGTTTGAAAAGCTCACCGTCTCTGCACCTTGATGTGATCGCAATGCAAAAGGATTGTGGGCAAAGATGAACCTTCGCCTGCGACTGATTATTGAATGGCTCGTAATCGCCCTTTTGTCTTCGCTGGCGGTTGTGCTGGCGCTGCAATGGCGCGGGACATCTGCGTTTGACTTTCTGTTTTACGATCAATTGAGCGGATTTTCTCGGCCTGCAGCGGATCATGACATTGTGCTGGTGACGATTGACGAGCCCAGCCTGCAAAGCATCGGTAAATGGCCTTGGCCGCGCAAGACACACGCCGAATTGCTGACCCGATTGCAAGCGGCAAAGCCGAAAGCAATATTGCTCGATATATTATTAAGTGAGCCAAGTGACGCCGATGAAGACAGCGCGCTGTCCGATGCGATGAAGCTGGGTGCGCCTGTTTATGTGCCGATGCACTTCGCGGTCCCCGGCAGCAACGGTCGCGATTATGATGTGGTCAAACCCATCGCACCGATCACGCGTGCTGCAGCCGGAATTGGCCATGTGAATGTGGAATTTGACAGCGACGGTGTCGTCAGGCGCGGCGTGCTGTGTTTTCCTGACCGCGACGATGGCCTAAAATGGCCGCACATCGTTGAGCTAATGTGGCGCGGCGGCGGTACACCTTCACGCGCTTACCGAACCAGCGAAGCGTGCGGTAGCTCGGTCCTAATCCCCTATGCCGCGCGCGCAAGCTATACCGAAATTTCCTATGCCGATTTGCTCGACAGCGAAGTACCAGCTGAATTGATCGCCGGAAAAACAGTCATTATCGGCGCGACTGCCGCAGGCTTAGGTGACTCCTATCCTGTCCCATTAGCCGATGGCGGATTGCTATCCGGGGCAGAAATTATGGCGAATATGCAGACAGCGATTAAACGCGATAATTTCATCCGTCCGTTACCAAAGGTGGCAGTGATTATTATGTCGCTGCTGCCAGTTTGGCTTTTGCTTCTTGGCTTTTTGCGGTGGCGGCCAAGGTTCGCGTTGATCATGTCGTTGGGTCTGGTCGGCTTTGTCTTATTGGTCAGCACGGTATTACTGGGCGCGCAGCTTTGGTTTCCTCCCGGAGCCGCAATATTGGGGCTTTTCCTTATCTATCCCTTTTGGGGCTGGCGTAGATTACAAGCGATGAGCGAGTTTATGGATAGCGAACTGGGTGCGCTTGAAAAGGAAGGCGCAATCATCCCCGTATCGCCGCATGCACAGCTTGCCGCCGATATGGTTGGTCGACAAAGCGCGACACTGGCCGGGGCAATCGATCACATGCGTGATTTGCGCCGTATGATCGCCGATACTCTGGAACATCTGCCCGATCCGATGTTTGTGGCCGATCTTAACAACACCATCACTTTGACCAACCAGTTGCTGGACGACCGGATAGAGAAGGACATTACCGGTCAAACATTAACGGCAGCGTTGGATGATTTTGTCCTGCCAACCTATCGGCGCGCCGTTGACAGCTATCTGGCAAAACGCACCGATGAACGCGGCGCGGACGAAGACGATTTTGTTCGTTTCGTATCCAAGCATGGCCGTGCCTTTGTCATGCGTGCCGCCAACATATTAAGCGATACCGGCGAGTTGCGCGGCCATATCCATTATCTGGCGGATATCACCGATCTCGCAAAAGCAGAGGCTGCGCGTGAAGAGGCGTTGCAACTGTTGTCGCACGATATGCGTGCGCCACAGTCCGCCATTATCGCTATGTTACCTGAGTTGGGCAATAGTAATGCGCAAAAGCGCATCGAGCGCCATGCGCGGCGTACTATGCAGCTGGCTCAGGATTTCGTTCAAATCGCCCGTATGGGAGAAACCGAATTTCAAGGCACTGATGTTTTGCTTGCCGAATTGGCACGCGATGTGGCCGACAACCTGTGGCCGTTGGCAAAGGAGCGGAATATTTCTGTGCAGGTCATCGATCACGAAGGCGACGCATTCGTTTTTGCCGAAGCAGACAGCTTGTCGCGCGCACTAACAAACCTTGTCGATAACGCGATCAAGCACAGCCCCAATGGTGGCATGATCAACCTTGATGTCGCTCGCGCTGCCAATGGCGTTTTGGAGCTGCGCGTACAGGATCAAGGAACAGGGATAGACGCCGATTTACTTCCACGCCTGTTCACCCGCTTTGTTTCCGGCGCAGAGGGGCAATCGCGCAGCAAAAGTCTGGGACTTGGTCTAACATTTGTCAAAGCCGTCGCCGAACGGCACTACGGATCGGTGCGCGCGGAAAACAATAGGGGCGGCGGTGCCTGTTTTATCCTGACCTTGCCGGAATCGATGGACGACAGCGTTACCGGGGACGTTTGACCACATAGCGACCGCGTGGGGCAGCAATGTCTTTCAGTGCAGCGGTCACAAGAAAGGGCAGCGCTTGTTCCAACGACTGCTTGCAATGAAATTCGGCAGCACTGGCTTGATAATGCGCTACGCCATTGGCAATTTTAGTCAGTATCACACCCAACCGATATTCGCGCTTTGCACAAAGCTTTTTGCCTGATGCCGTTGCCAGCGTTGCTTTGCCTGAGTGCAATGACAAGTCTGCGGGGCGATCCGAAAGCGTGACGTGCAAGCTGAGCTGGGCAAGGTCTGTTGCAGCAAATCCCTTTTCAACAAGCGCGGCAGACACCAGCGATTGGGCATTAGCGGACGGACCTAAAGTTTCGGGATTGGCAACAAAGCTAATGGGACGATCCATCGCCTGACCTATGCTGTCCACGCGTGTCTCTATAGGCCCCGCACAAGCGTTAAGCGTTAGAAACAATGCGAAAAAAGTCGCGCGCATACTGCTTAATAGCAAAGCACCACCATTCGCACAACCTAGCGCGTTAGAAGATAATACAGAACGTAAAACCAGCCAAAAAGACCGTGGATTATAGCCCACAAAACCGATTTATAGGCGGTAAAGCTAATCACCATTGCCAACGCGCTACCAAAACCGATGCCGGATTTGATAGCGCTTTCGCGGATGAAAGCAACGCGCGGCGCTGGCATTCGCTTTACGCCGCTTGCTTGGCGCGGTCCGCCATTTCCTGGTTGAGCATTTCCGCCAACAGAAACGCCAGCTCCAGTGATTGCGCAGCGTTTAGTCGCGGATCGCAATGTGTGTGGTACCGATCCGCTAGGCCTTCATCGGTCACAGCAATCGCACCACCGGTGCATTCGGTAACATTCTGCCCAGTCATTTCGATGTGAATGCCGCCACCAAATGTACCTTCAGCGCGGTGAACGGCGAAAAAGCCGCGCACTTCCGCCAATATGCGCTCGAACGGCCGGGTTTTATAGCCGCTTGCCGATTTGATGACATTGCCGTGCATTGGGTCGCATGACCAGATCACGGGATGGCCTTCGCGTTTTACGGCACGAACCAATTTGGGCAGACCCGCCTCAACCTTGTCATGGCCGTATCGCGAAATCAGCGTCATGCGACCGGGTATGCGTCCGGGATTTAGCGTATCGAGCATTTTCAACAGCGCATCAGGTTCCAGGCTGGGTCCGCATTTCATGCCGATCGGATTGCCGATACCGCGCAGGTATTCGACATGCGCCGATCCTTCGAATCGCGTGCGGTCGCCAATCCACAGCATGTGCGCAGACGTGTCATACCACTGCCCTGTCAACGAATCCTGCCGCGTCATTGCCTGCTCATAAGGCAGCAATAGCGCCTCATGGCTGGTGTAAAAAGTCGTGCCTTTGATCTGCGGAACGGTTTCAGGCGTAATGCCGCATGCTTCCATAAAGGCGAGCGCTTCACCGATGCGGTCGGCCACATCCTTGAACTTTTTTGCCCATGGCGAACGGCTCATATAATCGTGAGTCCAGGCGTGGACCTGATGCAGATTGGCGTACCCCCCACTGCTGAATGCGCGCAGCAGGTTCAGCGTCGATGCCGCTTGGCTATAGGCGCGAACCATGCGCGCCGGATCGGGCTCACGTGCCACAGCATCAAATGCAATATCGTTGATAATGTCGCCGCGATAGCTGGGCAGTTCGACGCCATCAATCGTTTCGGTGTCGCCCGAACGCGGCTTAGCAAATTGCCCTGCCATCCGGCCCAATTTTACAACCGGCAGCTTGCTGGCAAAGGTCATCACCACCGCCATTTGCAAAATGACGCGGAATGTATCGCGAATGTTATTCGGGTGGAATTCAGCAAAGCTCTCTGCACAATCGCCGCCTTGCAGCAAAAAGGCTTTGCCGTTTGAGACATCGGCCAGTTCAGCAGTCAGGCTCCGTGCCTCTCCAGCAAAAACCAAAGGTGGATAGTTCCGCAGCGTCTCTTCAGTCGCGGCAAGCGCTGCGCCATCTGCATAGGTCGGCATTTGCAAACCATTGTGGCTACGCCAGCTATCGGGCGTCCAATTCGCCGCCATGTCATTCACTCCACTTGATTCGGGTAGGGCTGCTTCTACTAGGCGTTCCGTCATAGCGCAGGCAAGCAAAACGGCCTGTTGCGGACAAAAGCCGAGCTTTGATGCACTGCACGCAAGAATTTACAAAGCCGCTTTCCGAAAACCTTGTTAAATCAATGCTACGCTAGCGTCCCATGCTGGAACAGCGGATAATTAGTTCACACGAGCGCAACAAAAACACCCTATAGGCGACTCGCGTCTAACAGGGGACGCTGTGGGCAAAGCAATCGATGTATCATCATCCGTTTGATAATGAAGCCAAGGGGCAGAGGCGCAAGCCTGCTGCGCCCAAACGGCTGCGTCATTTCGGCATGCGTGAAATCCTGCTTGTCATCATCGCATTTGTGTTGCTCGCGCTTTTACCGACAAGCGCGCAGTTCGGTAACAATGCACCCATCGAGTTGAAAGACGGTCTTGGTGTGGTGGAGCGTCCCGAAGAAAATTTTGCAGGGTCTGCTTTTTACTTCCTTGACCCCAGCGACACCACCACAGCACAACCTCAAAGCGACGCCCTGCAGACGGGCGATATGCTCGCTAGCCTGCAAGTCGATGGCAAGTTGCCAGCGGATGCCTTTGATAATATTACCGGTGGTGCTCAGCCTTTTATCCTAAAGTCTGGCACAGCGAATTTTTCGCGTGCGTTAAAATGCCTATCCGACACAATCTATTATGAAGCTGCGAACGAGCCGGATGATGGCCAGCGTGCCGTTGCGCAGGTCATCATCAACCGTATGCGCCATCCAACCTATCCGAACAGCATCTGCGGGGTAATTTATCAGGGTTCGGAACGAGCAACCGGCTGCCAGTTTAGCTATAGTTGCGATGGATCGATGGCGCGGACACCGGCCCGCCCCGCGTATTTGCGCGGGCAACGCGTCGCACTGCAGGCGATATCGGGTTCGGTCTATGCTCCTGTTGGCATGGCAACGCACTATCACGCGACTTATGTGTACCCCTATTGGGCACCGAGCCTGAACTATCTGGGCACTATCGGTGCGCACCGTTTCTATAGCTGGAAAGGCAGTGCCGGTCGCCCGTCCGCTTTCTTTATCCGCCATAACAATGCTGAGCCGTTTCCCGGACCAAAGCCCCGCGCCTTTACGCCAAGCACAACGCCAGTGCTCGACCCGATCCAGCTGCAAAAGCAATATGAGCGCGAATACGCAGCCATGCGCGAAAAGGCAGAACGCGATGCTGTGACCGTCGCACGCGATAGCTTTCAGCCAGCTCAGCCGCAGGATTTCACCAACCAGCGTCAGCGTAGCGTGCCAAGCTACACCCCGCCGCCGCCAAGCTATTCTCGCGAAGCTCAGGCGCAAGGCGGCGAAGCACGCTATCGCGGTGGCAACCTGCCCGGCGGATCGCATGTGAAGCCTGAGTTTCAGCAAAGTGGAAGCTGGAAGACGCCGCCATCGGGCGTCTGACCCGGTGACCCGCCGATTGATACCGGCAACCCCCTAAATCCTGCACAGATGCGGCCGTTACTCCTTTTATAAGGAGGTGCCGGATGCATCATTTCGGTATTATGGTCAAAAATATAGGATCGGTACCCGCCAAAGCTTCGCCGCTGCTTGCAGGGGACAGCCTGGCCGCCCATTCACTGCGAAAATTGACTGCACTGGCGGCAGGATCTGCCGATCCCGTGTTGCTGACAGGGCCCGAAGGCGCTGGCAAATATGCGCTGGCAAAGGCGATCCACGCCGCATCCCCTTTTGCCAACACTCCCTTTATTGAAACATCTGGCGCCTGTTTTAACAACGACCATTTATTGGCACGTTGGGAAGGGACGCTTTATGTGCGTAATATCATGGACATGTCCGTGCCGTTGCAACACCGGTTAATGCTTTGGCTGGATAGCGACTATGCCGATTTCGTAAAGGTGATCGCGACCTCAGATGGGCACGACGATAGCGACCGGGTGATTGCTCCGCTGCGGAACCGGCTGCACCGGCTGCGCATACCCTGCCCTCCTGTTACCAGCCGAAAGAACGATATCGCCGCCATATTGCAGCAATTATGGGCATCGGATCCCGATCAACTCGCACCCAATTTTGACCAAGAGGCCTGGGCTGTGGCGATCAACCATGATTGGCCAGACAACTATCGGGAGCTTGTCACCTTTGCCAAAAAATCATCCTGCCTCTTTGGTGGTCTTCAGGTTTCAACCGAACAGGTTGTGGAGCTTCTGGGGCGTCCTGTTGCGCGAAGATTGGTCAACAATGGTTTCGATTTGAAACAGCATTTAGCGCAACAGGAAAAGCATTATCTGGTTGAGGCTTTGCTGCGCAGCAACGGCATCATTGCCGCTGCCGCAGCCTTAGCAGGACTGAAACGAACAACATTTTTGGCAAAGATGAAGCGGTACGGTTTGGCAAGGATTTAGTCCTCACCCCGTTTGCATTGGTCCTGCCTTGCCGCTTTCAGAGCAGCACTATACTGTCAGACGTACTTTGACAGGTTCAATGCAAGCAGACTTTCTGACTATAGAAAGTGCTATTCAGCGGCTACTAATTCCGCCGTGCCGTCGCTCGCGACCGCTGCTCTAGCCTTGCTAAAAACCAACGTGCCATCGTCGATTGCGTCCTTGGTCAGGATCTTTTTCTCGGCTTTGTAGTCTTGCAATACGCGCCATGGATGGCGGTCGCCATTGACCGGCAGGCTGTCGAACGAGCGCGCGAAATAGCCCGAAGAAAAATCGCTGACAAACGGCAAGCGCGGCATATTGGTATCGCCAAGTTTTGGATTGGCAATAGTCGCACCCTTGGTATCCATCGTTTTGAGCAGACGGCAAACATAGTCCGCGACTATATCGGTCTTCAACGTCCAGCTCGCGTTGATATAGCCGAATACGCTGGCTAGATTGGGCACATCGCTAAACATTACGCCTTTATAATTGAAATGATTGGACAGCTTGGTCGGCTTTCCATCTACGCTCAACGCGGTTTTGCCGAGCGTTACAAGGTTGAGACCGGTGGCTGTCACAATAATGTCGGCTTCTAACACTGCACCTGATTTCAGTTTAATTCCGTTCGCAGTGAAATAGTCTATATGATCCGTCACCACCTCGGCGCTCCCATCGGATATCGCCTTGAACATATCGCTATCCGGGATCAGGCACATGCGCTGTTCCCATGGGCCATACGGCGGTGTGAAATGTGTATCGATGTCGATCGAGGCGGGCAATTCCTTGCGCGCCATACCCAGCAATGTTTCTCCAACCTTCGCAGGTTGTGACCGTGCGCGTTTATAGACGATCCGCTGCCACCAGATATTTTTGAACCGAGTGATCGCATAAGCCATTTTTTCCGGCAGGAATTTGCGCAATGCCTTTGCAAACGGGTCAATCGCAGGTTGCGACACCATCCATGTCGGGGTGCGTTGCAACATCGTTACTTTGTCCGCTTTCTGCGCCATCACAGGAACAATGGTAACCGCCGTCGCACCAGACCCGATCACCACCACTTTCTTGCCCGAATAATCCAGATTTTCTGGCCAATGTTGCGGGTGAAGTATCTGCCCTTTGAAATCCTCTTCGCCGGGGAATTCAGGACGATAGCCTTTGTCATAGTCGTAATAGCCCGCGCACATAAAAACGAAATTGGCGGTATAAACATGCTCCTCGCCGCTATCCTCGTGCCGTGCGGTTACAGTCCAGCGGGCGGTCTCGCTTGACCAATCGGCAGACAGCACGCGGTGGCGAAACTTGATTTTGGGCGTGATGGTATATTCTGCAGCCGTTTCTTGAACATAGTCCCAAATCGACGGGCCATCCGCGATGGTCTTTTCATGAAGCCAGGGTTTGAACCGGTAGCCCAGAGTATGCATATCGCTGTCCGAACGAATGCCGGGATAGCGGAACAAATCCCACGTCCCGCCCATATCAGCGCGCTGTTCTAGGATAGCAAAACTTTTGTCCGGGCACTGCATCGTCAAATGCGCCGCCGCGCCAATGCCCGAGAGCCCGGCACCAACAATTAAGACATCAAAATCGGTTGCATTATCCTGCACTGCGCCGTTTTGTGATGCCATCTGCCGCTTTCCTCTTCTCGATTAATTACTCGCTTAGAGTCAGCTTACTAACATGGTTGCAAATTGCAACGGGTGTATTGCGGACCAGCTCGAGAGGAAAAGCATTAGCATAATTACATGTGGCTTGAACGAAAGCCAAGGCTTCTAAGCCTCTCCGTGCGTTTCGATCAACGCCGCCGCCAGCGCATCTTCAGGGCTTTTCTCGCCCCAGATGATGAATTGGAATACCGGATAAAAGCGCTCGCACTCATCAAGCGCGACATCGATGATCGTCTGCGCTTGATCCACACCCAGCATACCGTTGGGCGGCAGCAGGCTGCCGTGGCGGAACAGGATGATGCCATTTTGCGACCACAGATCGAAATGGCCAAGCCAAAGCTGTTCGTTGATGAGGCCTAAAGCCTTATAGATGGTTTCGTGCTTTTCCGACGGGGCAGTAACATCGGGGAAAACCAGCAATTGCAGCGCGTTGTCCTCTTCACGCCAGATTGCGCGGAGTTGATAGCTGGTCCAGCTGCCTTTGAATTCAGCGGTAACTTCTTCGTCGCTGATGACATCATATTCCCAGCCGCGCGCTTCGAAAAGGGCGGCAAGCATATCGAGCGGCGCAGATTCCTCGCGCTCCATCTCGGTGAATTCTTCTTCCTGATCGCGCATTGCGGCCCTGCTTTAATGTTAAGCCGGTGAATGCACCTTGCACGAATCGCACGCAACCCGCCTTGCGCAGACAAACGCACAAGTCTGTGGGCGGGTTGTGGATAAGGTCAAGAACCCTTTATGTGGAGATCGAGCAACTAGCACGGCTCGATGCCCTTAACACCGTTTGCCCTGAGTAGCTGGTGAACGCAGTGAAGTAGCGTATCGAAGGGTGGGCAGCGCACGCGAACCCTTCGATACAGCACCTCGCTCCGCTCGGCACCTACTCAGGGCAAACGGAGGTTGGGGATTTATTTTGCTTTGGATGCGCGCGGCTTTGCTGCGGCCTTCGCTTTCACGCCCAATGCTGCTTCCAACGCAGCAACGCGCACCTTAAGCGCTTCGGCCTCGGTTCGCGCCGTTGCCGCCATCGTTTTCACCGCATCGAATTCTTCGCGCGATACGCCCTCAAGCCCCGACACCCATTCGCGGGCGCGGTCTTTGACGTTTGCTTCGGCTTCGCGGCCCATGCCAGCGACAGTTCCGGCAATACCGGTGATGACCTTTGACAGATCGTCGAAAATGCGTTTTTCACTCTGCACAACCTTAGCCTCCGATTGGTTCACTTGATGCTGGAACATATAAGCGCTCCGCGTCGGGGTTCAATTGGTCGATCTGGTAATTCAGGATCGTCGCGAAACTCAACCATGCCAAATACGGTACCATCAACCATGCCGCTGCTTTGCGGATGCGGCCAAAAACCAGCGTTGTGGCGAGTGCGGTCAGGAAGATCAGGATAATAAGATAAAAGGCATTGGTCACCTGATGCTGACCGAAAAACAGCGGCGACCAAAACAGGTTCAGTACCAATTGAGTGAGGAACAAACCAATCGCCAGTCCGCGTTGGGGTGCGCCGCGTGCATTGAGGATAATCGCAAAGGCTAGTCCCATCATGATATAAAGGATCGGCCAGACTACAGCAAAGGCCAAGCCCGGAGGCTGCGCCTCTGGCTTGATCAATTCTTGAAACCAGCGATTTTCATCGCCTGAACCCGACATAGTACCCGACAAAAAACCCAGAAACATGATCATGGGGATGACAAATAAAGCCCATCGGATCAGCGACATGCGAAGCTGGCCGGGAGATGCAAGCTGGCTCATGGCATGTGTCTTTCCGTTACGAGAATCCGTTGTTGTTATTCATAGGCACAGCGAACCAATACGACAAGGCCGCTTCCCTATTCAGGAAAGCGGCCCGGTATATTTTACATGGAATGCGCAAAGCGCACCCTTTAGCTTATGCCTTGCGGCAACCGCTCATCGCCATCGAACCAAAGGCGCCGGCCTTTACTTCGCCGCTGATGTTGTCGCCATCGACAGTTGCGGTGCCATCCAATGTCATTGGCATTGGAACGGTCATGTCCATTTTCCAAGTCAATATATTGCCATCGACGGTGCCATCTTTGACATCCATTGATCCAAGTGCGCCTGCGACTTTACCCGAAAAGCTGCCGCCATCGCTGGTAATGGTGAAAACCGACTTCTGGTCGCCCATCGGGCTTTTGATTGTGACATCCCAATCGCCATCTACTGCTGCCATATCTGAATTCCTCTCTTTGGTTGGGCATTTGCTAGTAACATCGTTGTTAGCAGTGGCCTTGGTAGCATCATCAGCGGCCATTTCAATCGGCAAACCAAGTGTTTCCAATTGCGGTTTTACCTTTGCAGCATCCCCGACCACAAACCATGTGAATTTATCGGGATCAACTTTCGATTTGAACGCTGCGGTCATCGCAGCCGGTGTCAGCTTGCTATACTGGCTGGACAGAGTTTCGACATAGGTAAAAGGTCGTTTGTTAAGACGATCCGATTGCATCTGAGCCATCACTGCACCCGATACTTCATAGCTGCCAGGCAATTCCAGGATATTGCCGTTAACCGTCAGGTCGCGTTCGTCACTGGTTACGCCTTTGTCGCCAGTAAAGTCCTTCAAATGGCCCATTATCGCCGCCACTGATGGCCCGGTCTGGTTGGTCTGCACAGGTGCAGAAATGCCAAATGCGATGCGATCAGCGCGGCTTGGGATTTGCGAATAGGTTCCGTAAGACCAACCTTTGGTTTCGCGCAAATCCATGTTCAGACGCGCTGTAAAGTCACCACCGAACGCATCATTGGCGGCGCGGAAGGTCAGCAGATCATCGCTTCCCTTCACATTCAACACCTGCCCCGCCATAATCATCGACTGCGGTGAATTGGGCCGATCAAACAATATGATGCGGCCCTTTTGTTGCGGTATAACAGCCGTAAAGGCCTTTGCAGGCGCGGGCTTTGCTTTCGGTTTCCAGCTGCCGAATTCCTTGTTCAACAGCTTAGTTACGTCTTTCAACGTCGTGTCACCGACAACAAAGATTTCCGCCTTCGCCGGATGCATCCATGCCGCATGAAACGCAGCAAAATCCGCACGCGTCAGCACTTGCACAGCCGCTGGATCGCCACTGCCTGACATCGGTCCACCATAAGGATGCGAAGCACCATAAATGATGCGGGGCAAATTGCGCGAAGCTATCCCCTGTGGCTGAGCCTTCTCGCCGGCGATGCGGGTGAGTTGCTGAACGCGCACGCGCTCAATCTCTTTTTCCGCCAACGCCGGATTTTTGACAACATCGGCAAGCAGCGCAAGCGATGCCTTTAGGTTCGGCTTCACCGCACGAAGGCTGGCTACGGTCCGGTCTTGCGAGCTGCTGACATTAACGTCGGCACCAAGCCGCTCTTCGGTTTCCGCCAATTGTGTCGCGTTTAGCGTAGTCGTCCCTTCGGACAACAAAGTGTTTAACATCGACGCAATTCCGCGCTTGTCCACCGGATCGGCAGCATAGCCTGCGTCAAAGCTGACAGCGACGCGCACCGATGGCACAGCGTTGCGCTTGGCAAAAAACACTTTGATCCCGTTCTTCAGCTTTCCTTCTTCGACAGTTGGGAAATCGACATTCGGTGTCGTCCCGGGATCGGGCATTTTGCTGCGGTCTGTGCCTTGAAACGCAGTTAGCCCTGCAAAGCGCTCATCGCCGGGGGGCGAATAAAATGCGGGCGAGGATAGGCCGCCGGTGCGAATGCCACCGGTGCCGCTTGCCACTTCGGTATAGGCTTCACGTTCGCCCGGCTCGACAACAATTTCCAGCACCGGCCGTGACAGCCATTTCTGCATCGCGGCTTTAATCGTTTCAGGCTTCAACGCCGCAAGCCGCTCCAGTTCTTTTTTATAATATTCAGGGTCGCCAGTATAAAGCTGCCCTTCGGCAAGCGCGACCGCTTTACCACCGAAACCACCGATCTGTTCCAGACCGTCAATCCGTTGCGCTGCTTCACTGGATGCGACACGCTGAACTTCGTCCGCCGTCGGGCCGTTCTTGATGAAATCAGCCATCAGAGTGTCGAGTCGCTTGCCCACAGCATCGGCGCTGCCGCCGGGCTTAACATCGGCTGTGACCAAAAACATGCTCGCATGCATAAACGGCAGCACATAAGAAGACACGCCAACAGCGACCTGTTCCTCGCGGACCAAAATATTATCCATCCGCGAACTGGCCAAACCGCCCAGTACAGAAGCACCTGCGCGCAACGCCGTAAATTCCGGGTCGGCAAGGCCGGGAACGATCCATTGTCGGTAGATGCGCGTCACCGGCACCTTGTCTTTCAGCACGATCTTTTTGACGGCATCCAGCGTCGGGATGGGCGCGTTAACCGGGGGCACGTCTCGGCCCCGGGCAATATCACCAAACCATTTTTCAACCAGCGGCTTTGCCTGTGCCGCGTTAATGTCGCCCGCCAGTACCAATACCGAATTGTTTGGGCCGTAATAATCCTTGAACCACTTTTTGAAATCGTCAAGCTTAGCCGCGGCCAAATCTTCTAGGCTGCCGATGGTGCTGTGGTGATAAGGGTGGCCAACAGGGAACAGATTTTCCGACTGAGCATATTCAACCAGACCGTAAGGCTGATTGTCACCCTGACGCTTTTCATTGGAAACAACGCCGATTTGGTTGTCGATATTTTCCTTGGTCATCCCGCCGAGCAAATGCCCCATGCGGTCGCTTTCAAGGAACAGCGCCGATTCCAGCGCATTGGTTGGTACCGTCTGAAAATAATTGGTCCGGTCTAGCCACGTTGTACCATTCAGGTCAGTCGCACCGATTTTTTTGGTGTATTGGAAGTAATCACCCGGCGCATTTTCGCTGCCGTTGAACATGATGTGTTCGAACAAATGGGCAAAGCCGGTTTGGCCCTTAGGCTCATTTTTCGATCCTACTCCGTACCATATCGACACGGCAACAATCGGCGCTTTGCGGTCTTCATTAACAAGCACCGTCAAGCCATTGGGAAGCGTGAACTTTTCGTAGGGAATGCTCACCTGTTTGACGAGGTCTGCAACCGGAGCAGGCTTGCTTTGCGCCATCGCGCTACCGGAAATGGCGATACTAGACACAGCCAGCGCCAACGTGAATTTACGGATCATATACACACTCCCCAAAGGTCAGTAATCTTAGATTCTGTCTTAGCCAGAGTGGCAATAAACGCAATTATTTGCAGTGTAGCATTTCGGCCTATTCGACAAACCGTCGATGGGAAGCGATTGGGGGCTGCTTACCCCTACACCAACTTTAACAACTTACGTTCAACAGGGGCCAAAACCGGCCCAAGCTCGGCGCCGCGCTTCAACACCACACCGCCCTCCCCCATCAAAGCCCATATGCCCTGTTTCTGGCGCAGAGCGGGATTTTTGACAATGCGGTATTCGGGGCGTTCGGCGCTTCGTCTGAATGCGGAAAAGACAGCCATGTCACGGCCAAGGTCAAGAGCGTAATCGCGCCATTTTCCCGCCGCGACCATGCGGCCATAGAGATCGAGAATGCGGGTCAGTTCGGCGCGGTCGAACCCGACCTGTAAGGGCCGGGTCGCGTGCAACGGAAAAGGCGTAATGACTGCGCTCAAGCCGACTTCCGTGTGGCCTTCTTGCGAGGCGCGCTTTTTTCTTCGGCAGCAGTGTCTGCCGCCGCGCGCTCTTCAAACAGTTGCGTCAGACGTTTTTGCATCGTTTCCATTTCGCACTGAAGGATTTCCAGTTTCTGCGTCGATGAATCAAATCGTTCGCTGCAGGGGGTTCCATAAGGCGTAAACGCTTGTGTCGCAGGCTTAACCTCCACCAATGTGGAGCGTGCCGGAATGCCGACCATAGTGGCGCCTTCGGGAACGTCTTTTGTTACAACCGAATTAGCCCCGACCCGGCTGTTTGCACCGACATGAATGGGTCCAAGCACTGCGGCACCCAAGCTGATAATCACATTGTCGCCAATCGTCGGATGGCGTTTGCCGCCCTGCCCATTGGTGGGGTTCGTACCCCCCAAAGTGGCACCTTGGTAAATTGTTACATTATCACCGATCAGCGAAGTTTCCCCGATGACAACAAATCCGTGGTCGATGAAGAAGTTACGGCCGATTTTTGCGCCGGGGTGAATATCGATAGCCGTCAGGAATCGTGCGATGTGGTTAATGAAACGCGCCAGAAAATACATTTCGCCGCGAAACAACCAGTGCGCAATACGGTGCATGCCAAGCGCCAGTACGCCCGGATAGAATAAAATCTCCCAACGCGAACGCGGCGCAGGATCCCGTTCTTTGATGGAATCGAGATAGCCGATAAAATTGTTCAACATCGACCTTAATCTCCTGCGAATGCTGCACCATTTGGCAGCACGTTAGCGTATCTGTTAAATTGGGGCCTATTCAAAAAGTTACAATGACAATTTCGTTTTGACCAGAGATTTGCTTGTAAAGTGACGCAGAATTGATGATAAATATCGTTTCAATCGATTATTAGATCATTATTAATCGAAAGGCAAAAGCATTGAGCACATACCTCCCGACTCTAAAACAGCTGCAATATCTGGTTGCATTGGAAGAACACGGCCATTTTGGCAAAGCGGCAGAGACCTGTTACGTGACGCAATCGACGCTGTCGGCGGGGATCAAAGAGCTGGAATCGTTATTGGGTCTAATGCTTGTCGAGCGCACGCGCCGCGTCGTCCGGTTCACACCGCTGGGCAAAAGGCTGGTCGCTAAAGCACACCGAATCTTGCGCGAGGCCGAAGAGTTGGCAGACATGGCGCGCGCTGCAGGTACGCCCTTGGCTGACGAATTGCGGATGAGCGTTATCCCGACAATTGCACCGTTCCTGCTACCAAAGCTGCTACCCCAACTGCGCCAGAAATATCCCGACCTAAAGCTCTTCCTGCGCGAAGAAACCAGCTCCGCGGCGGTCGAGGCGCTGCACAAGGGCCAAGTTGATTGCGTCTTAATGGCGCTCCCATTTGCGGCAGGTGATGTGGAACATGCCGTATTGTTCAGCGACAAGCTGTATGTTGCTTTCCCCAAAGGAGAGCCGGATAATCCACCGGAGACTGTCACCCCAAATGATGTCGATGAAGGCCGATTGCTGCTGCTCGTTGATGGACACTGCCTAAAGGATCATGCCCTTGCCGCCTGCAATCGGCCAGAACTCCGTGCATCAGCGCTTATGCTGGGGACATCACTCCACACGCTCATTCTGATGGTGGACAATGGCCTTGGACAGACGTTGATCCCCGAAATGGCTGTGAAGGCTGGGTTGCTGAACAACACCGAGGTGCAGGCGAGACCGCTGAATGCTCCGCATGCCTCGCGCGACATCGCTTTGGTCTGGCGCACCAACAGTCCGCGCCATATCGAATTCGAATTATTAGCAGAGACAATGCGGCAGCTGTATCCAGGCTAATCCCAAACTGAGGCCCGTGCATCGTCGCTGGCCTTAGCCTCGACCCAATCTGCATGTTCGCCGCGATATTCTTTTTTCCAAAATGGCGCGTCGGTTTTTAGCCTGTCGATCAGGAACGCGCACGCAGCCAATGCCTCGGCCCGATGCGCGGATGCGGCCGCGACAAAAACTATGGGTTCGCCAACAGCCATTTTGCCAACGCGGTGAACAATGACGGCACCCGACAAGTTCCAACGGCTTTGCGCCTCGGTCGCCACTGCACGAAGGCTTGTCTGTGTCATCGCCGGGTAATGTTCCAATTCGATTGCAGTTACAGTGCCGTCGCTCCGCACCAGTCCAGTAAAGCTGGCGATTGCGCCCACACCTGCCAATTCGAGTGCAGCCAATAAAGCGGGACTATCCAAGTGTTCAGCCTGTACCCGGACTTCGATCATCCGCCGGTTACCGGTGGGAAAATCGCCAATTCTATAGCACCATTGAGCACGGCATCGGCGTGTACCATTGTGTGATCGAGCGCGAACCGCAGCTTACTACGATCGGAAAAGGCTGCAGCGTGGCGTTCACTCTGACCCGCGAGCTGGTCGATCAATTCAGCAATCTTGGTTCCGCGTTCCGCCGCGAAAAGTTCGCCGTCCATACCAAGAGTTTCGCGCACACGCGCAAAATAGACGATCTGGATCATCGTCAATCCATGTGCTTCACACCGACGCGCAAATAATCCCAGCCGGTAATCAGTGTCAGGATTGCAGCAATCCATAATAAGACCAATGCGGCCTGTTTCAGCAAAAGCCATTCAGGCAAAGCCCCGGCAAGGATCAGTCCGCCAAAGGCAACCAGTTGCGCCGCAGTTTTCCACTTCGCCATTTGCGACACCGGAATTGAAACCTGCAACCCGGCAAGAAACTCCCGTAAACCAGACACAATTATCTCGCGCAGCAAGATAATCAGCGCCGCAATCACATGCCAGCCATCAACATCGCGGGTGAACACCAGCAGCAAAATGACCGCAGCGATCATGATTTTATCGGCGATCGGATCTAGGAAGATACCCAGTTTTGACACTGTTCCCTGTGTTCGTGCGACATAGCCGTCGAAATAATCGGTCAGGCCCATCATGCAATACAGCGCGAACGCCAGCCAATAATCCAAAACCGCTGGCTGTTGTCCGCTCATATTAAAGCTGGGCCACAATAGGAAAACGAGGATTGGCACCGCGAAGATACGCGACAGCGTAAGGATGTTGGGCAAGCTAAGCATATGCGTCTGCTCTAGCGCCTGTTTGCAGCAAAATCACGGACCGATTTCATCGACGTGTAATAAAAGCGCTTTGCCGTTCATCATGCCGCCGCTAGGGCAAGGCGAAAATTAGAGGATCAGATACCGGCTATGCAGACATCAATGTCTTTGTTGAACAAACGCCGGTTTTTGCCGCTTTTTGTAACTCAGCTTTTGGGTGCTTTTAACGACAATCTGTTCAAAAACGCGATGGTCCTGTTCGTCGTCTACGGCGTTTACACCGACGAGAAAGCAGAGGCATTGTTCAGCGCGGTCGCCACCGCCGTATTTATCCTGCCATTCTTTCTGTTCTCGGCCTTGGCAGGCCAGTTGGCCGATACGCGCGATAAAGCCAGGATTATCCGCATCGTCAAGCTGTGCGAAATCGTCATCATGCTTGTCGGTGGAGCAGGACTTGTTATGGCTTGGTTGGACATCGCCGTGTCAGTCGTCGCCATTCCGCTGATGATGGTCGCGTTGTTTGCGATGGGTGTGCATTCTACATTTTTCGGGCCTATTAAATACGCCATCCTGCCACAGCATTTGCACGCCGATGAAGTGCTCGGCGGCACGGGCTTGGTCGAGGCCGGCACCTATATTGCCATCCTGATCGGGACGATCCTTGCCGGCATCATTGCGGTTGAATGGGCGGCGCTTGGCGTTGTGTTGACGGCGATCATTGGCTATTTATCGGGTAGGCAAGTTCCGCCCGCACCTCCCGAACATGCCGAAACAGGCATCGACTGGCACATATTGCGATCATCAATAAATTTGGTGAAGGGCACAATGCACATCCGCAAACTGTTTCTGGCGATCGCATCGATCAGCTTTTTCTGGACCATTGGCGCGGTGCTGTTCATCCAGTTTCCGCCACTTGCCAAAAATGTGCTCTATGCGGACAAAGAGGTCGCAAGCCTGTTCCTTGCTATTTTCTCGATCGGAATCGCCATTGGTTCGGTCGCAATCAACTGGCTGTTGAAAGGTCAGGTTTCCGCAAAATACGCCCCCATCAGCGTCATTTTTATGGGGCTATTTGTCGTAGCGTTCCATTTTATTTGCTTAAACTGGGATGCCACCGGCAACGGCGCGCTTTACACAATCGGCAGCTTTATCATCCATGATGACGCGTGGCTGCTGCTTGGGTCGCTGCTCGGGATTGCGATTGCAGGCGGGATGTTTGTCGTGCCGCTCTACGCGTTTTTGACGACGACCGTTCCCCGCGATCAAACCGCAAGGACCGTCGCGGCCAATAATATCGTCAATTCAGGAGCAATGGTGGTCGGCTCACTGATCGCACTCGGGCTGAGTGCTGCGGGCGTTACTATCGTTAATCAGCTGCTGCTCGGCGCGGCCATGTGTCTTGTCTCAGCATGGCTGGCGCAACAGCTGCACAAAGCCTGCGAATAGAACAACACGCCGTTAGGCGATAAATGTGTAGAACACCGTGAAGAATGCGCCAAAGCTAATCATGAACAGGTGCATCTCTTCTTGTTGCCACCATTTCTGGGATTTACCCTGAAACAGAGCATTGGCGGCCAAAGCCTCTGGCGCCATCATCCGGCGCATGGGATGGCCTGCACCTTCGCTTGTTGTAACCAGTCTGCGCTTCATGTTCTCAACCCTTTTTTTATCGTTGAGAGACGTTAACGTTTTGTTAGGTATTTTGGCGAGAGACAAAGAGGGTTAACATGCGCACCGAAAAGGGCTGTGCCAATTTGCGACATTTTACATGTTAGAAATAAGATGATTCTGGTCCGCGTTCAAAAAACAGAACGCGAGGCATTAACTGTTTTCGTAGCAGGGCAAGCTAGCGCTGCCAATGTCTGAGCTAATGCAAAAATCATTGCCATATATGGTATCGGATGCTGCGCCCAACAGGTTGGGGGAGGTGAGCGCAGCACCCGATTCTGTTGCAGATCAATAGCGCCCGTCGCCTTCTGCAAAGGCGATGCGCAATTGACTGCTTAAACGGTCGAGCCGAACGGTGATCGCGGCTTCGTCGCGAACCGACAATCGGTCGTTGCGGTCGCGCCGCATCGCGCGTTCGCTGCGGCGGATAGCATTCAAGTCGCGCAAGGCACGGTTGGTGCGGCTGCGGTTCAAAGTGCCATCGCGGCTGGCGGCGCGAATATAGCTTTCCAGCCATGCTTCACGGGCGCGGATTTCGCGGGGCATTATCATATTTTGGTTGTTGTTATTCGATGATCGCGCGATCCAGCGGCCCTGATTATCGTAATAGCCAGAGGTTGCGCCTGCGTGCCAACGGCCACGATCATCATAATAGCCCGGCTGTTCGTCAGACATCCATGTGCCATCGCTGTTGGTGTGACCGTTTGGTGATCCAGCCATCCAGCGACCGTTTGAATCATAGTGACCAGTCGTCGGTCCGGCGATCCAGCGGCCGCGGCTGTCGTAATAGCCGCTAGTTGTGCCGGCAATCCACCGTCCGTCACGGTTGTAATAGCCGTTCGCCGCAGCCGGAACCCAGTGCCCTTGGGCGTCATAATAGCCAGCAGCAGAGCCAGCGCTGTTTGACGCTATCCAACGGCCTTGGCTGTCATAATATCCGTTCGGTGTGCCTTCGACCCATTGACCGTTGCGGTCATAATAGCCTCTGGCGTTGGTGCGGTCGGATGTGCCGACGTGCCAGCGCCCTTGCGCGTCATAATAGCCATAAGCATCGTTACGGCGCTGTTGTTCTTGGCTGGCACTGGTCGAAACCCAGCGGCCACGCGTGTCGTAATAGCCATTGGCTGTGCCTGCGTTCCAGCGGCCGTTGCTGTCATAATAGCCGCTTTGCGGATCGCTGACCCAGTTGCCGTTTGAATCCATGCGGCCATTGCCTGTGCCCGCTATCCAGCGGCCATTGTCGTTGTAATAGCCTGTGGTGTTACCGGCGTTCCAGCGTCCGCGTTCGTCGTAATAGCCAGGGCTTGATCCGGCAATCCAGCGGTCATCGCGGTCGTAATAGCCATTGGCCGACGCCGGGACCCAATGGCCATCCGTTGCATAATATCCGTTGTCGTCCTGCGTACCCGCATTTTGGACCCAGCGGTTGTTACGGTCATAATAGCCATTTGGCGCACCGATGACCCATTCGCCCTCGCGGTCGTAATAGCCGACAGCTTCAGAAGAACTGATACCGGTCGCGTGCCAACGATTATTCTCGTCATAATAGCCATAGGCACGGCGGCAATTGGCATCGGGCTTTGCTACCTGATTGCCGACAACCGCGCCAACGACGGCGCCGATTACAGTGCCGATGGTCTTATCGCCGCGACCCGCAACCACATTGCCGCCAACTCCGCCGACAACGGCTCCGCCTGCTGTTGCAAGAACCCGGTTCGACCGTTGGCGTTCGCAGCTTTGTTGCGCGTGGGCACTGACAGGAATCAGCGCGGTGGCGGCAAGACAGGCCGTAACAAAAAATTTGCCCATGACTGGTTACTCCAAAAAAGGGCATTTGCCCAATGTGTGGAGGATAAACGCGTGACAGCGGAAATTGTTCCGTTTTTGCCAAGCGCGCGGGTATCCCAAGCGCTGCTACCGAAGCAACCGCCGGATCGTCTGGATAAGCATTTTAGGCTTCACCGGTTTGTTCAGCTGCTCGCACGCATGATCGGCAATGTCGCGCAACGCACTGGTCGATATGTCCCCCGTCAAAATGATGACCGGTACCGGTATCCTGATCTGCTGACGCAGCTTTGCTGTGATCTCAACTCCGTTCATCCCGCCGGGAAGGTTATAATCCGACAGGATCAGATCGGGCTTGATCTTGGCACGTTCTACCAGTGCCAGCGCAGTAACACCGTCATGCGCGTATTGGACATAATGCCCTTCCTCGCGCACGAGCAGCTCAAGCAAATCCCGGACTTCAGGATCATCCTCGATGATGAGGATGCGCCCCTTTACGAGCTTGGAAGGGTGAGCGTTATCAGGTTTTGACACAGTATGACTGGATTGACGCTTGATCGTGTTAACGTTCACAGAAAACACAGACCCTTTGCCCAGCACCGATCGGACAAGGACCGCGTGCCCCAATAAGTCGCCCAAGCGTTTGACGATTGAAAGCCCAAGACCCAGTCCGCGGCTTCGTTCGCGCGCGGCGTTATCAACCTGATGGTATTCTTCAAAAATGGAATCGATGTCGGCGCTGTCGATGCCCACGCCATTATCCCAAACCTCGATGCTCAGCGTGTCCGCACGGCGGCGGCAACCGATCACAATCTTTCCCTTTTCGGTGTATTTGATCGCATTGGAAATCAAGTTGCGCAGTATTTGTTCAAGCAGCCGTGGATCGCTGGCGATGGACAGGCTGCACGGGACAAGCCGCAACGACAATTTTTTGGCTTCTGCGTGATAGACGAATTCGTTGCGTAATCTTTCAAGCAGATCGCCGACCGGGAACGTGCTGACTTTGGCCCGAACAGTGCCTGCCTCAATCTGGTTGATGTCGAGCAATGTGTTGAGCATGCCTGACATCGCGCCCAAAGTATCATCGACGCGCTGAACCAATTGCTGCGCCTTTGGTCCCTGCACCGTTTTGGCAAGCAAACCCTGTAATAGAGCAAGTGTTTGCAGCGGCTGACGCAAATCATGGCTGGCAGCCGCCAGAAAGCGCGATTTTGCGGCATTGGCGCGGTCTGCCTGCTGCATCGCATTCTCCAGCGCCTTCTTGATTTGTTTACGCTCGCTGATGTTGGTGAAGGTGATAACCACACCTTCGACTTTTCCGTCATCGGCAAGATAGGGGAGGATGCGGCGGACAAACCAAAGCCCCGGTGTGGTTTCAATCTCCCGATCAATAGCTTCAAGATTTTTCAGCACGTTGCGTGCGTCCATGGAAAGCGCCTGATCCCCGGAAAGCGATTTCAGGTCTTCTAACGGGCGGCCAATATCGCCAGCGATGAGGTTAAAAAGCGCTGTCGTCGCCGGTGTGAAGAAGCGAATGTTGAGCTTGGTATCAAGAAACAGTGTCGCCACGTCGGTGCTGTACAGCACATTCTGCAAATCGTTTGAGGTGGTCCGTTGCCGGTCGAGCGTTTCCTGCAGCTGGCTGTTGAGCGCGGTCAGTTCCTCGTTCAGCGACTGCAATTCTTCTTTTGAGGTCAGCAGTTCCTCATTGGTCGATTGGAACTCTTCGTTAACGGACAAGGCTTCTTCATTGATGGCGCGCTGGTCTTCGCCAGACATTTCAAGGTTGTGGATCGCGCCTTGCAATTCGGTGCGTGTGGTTTCCAGCTCGTGTTCGAGTTCGGACACTCGGGCCGCGTTCGCAGGCGAAGCGGGTCGGCCTTTTTTGGTTTGCGAAACCGGGACATCGACGAAGCAGATCAGGTATAAAACCTCACTTTCGCTTTCAACCGGGCTTACGTGAATGTCAAAGTTTGCCGTTTTGCCTTTGTGATCGCTTCGCCCGCCTGTGACGATAATCGGGCCAGCTGCGACTATCGCCTGTTGTATCGCCGAACGCAATTTTGTGCGTAAGGTTTGCGGTGCCATAGCCAGAATATCATGGCTCGGATGCCCCGGTGCAACGCGGAGATAGCGCTCGGTCGGCCCACTTGAATACAGCAGTTCCTGCTTGCGATTTATCAGCACTGCTGCCGGGCAGTGGGCGGCAACAACTAGCCGCTGCACCAATTCAGCGAGCTTGTTTTGGTGCGCAACCTGTCCTTGACCGCTTCGATCGGTCGTGCGCGATGCTTCACTCTGGCCAGGCTTAAATCCGACATCGCTTGGTTTGCTTCGCCCGATATGGCGGTAAAGCCGCTCGGTCTTTGATAGGATCGTAAACCGGCTTTCACTGCTGCCAATCGTCTCCGCATTGCCCAGCAACAACGTGCCGCCTTCCCGCAAAGCAAAGTGAAATAATGCGATGACCTTTGCCTGCGCCTCTGGCCCAAGATAGATAAGCAGATTGCGGCACGATATCATGTCGAGCCGTGAAAACGGTGGATCAGCAAGCACGTCCTGCACCGTGAACACAACCGCTGCGCGCAATTCTGGCGACACGCGGTAGCTGTTATCACCTTTCACAAAAAATCGGGCGAGCCGTTCTGCGCTGATATCCGACGCGATTGTTTTGGGGTAAACACCGTCGCGCGCTGCAGCGATGGCATCCGCATCAACATCGGAGGCAAAGACTTGCAGCTTAATATCGCGTTTGCTGGCGATAATGGCCTCGCGAAACAGCATCGCCAGCGAATAGGCCTCTTCGCCCGTGCTGCATCCGGCAATCCAGATGCGTATGGGAAGCCCCTCCGGCTGATCGCGAACCATGTCGGGAACTGTTGTTTCTGTAAGCAGATCGAACACTGGCGCGTCGCGGAAAAAATTCGTGACGTTTATCAAAAGATCCTTTGCGAGCAATTCCAGCTCGACGGGATTGGATCGTAATTTGCCGAGATAATCCGGCATCGCATCAACCCCTGCAAGCCCCATGCGGCGCTCGACCCGCCGTTGCAGCGTACCCATTTTATACAGTGTAAAATCATGGTTGGTGGAGCTGCGCAAAAGTTCGATAATGTCAGGCAAGTTTTGCGCGTCCGCCGCCGGGGTTTCGTCCACTTTGGCACTCCGCCGTTTGGGATCAACCAAGGCCGCGGCAATTTCGGCGACCGGCAAGATCAGATCAATTGCGTCTACGCCGATGGCGGCACTTGGCATTCCGTTATATTCGGCGTCGTCTGGCGCTTGTGCAATCGTGAATCCGCCTGCGTCGTGCAGCGCCTTTAGCCCCAAAGAACCGTCCGCCCCCGTGCCCGACAGGATCACACCAATAGTGCGTTCAGGGCAATCCTCGACAAGCGATTGGAGCAAGAAATCAAACGGCAATCGTGCGCCGTGCCGCGCATTGGGTTTGGAAAGCCCCAGCTTACCGGCCGCGACCGATAGATAACTGCCTGGTGGAATGATGTAGAGATGGTCAGCGGCAATGGCCGAGCCGTTGACAGCCTGCTCCACTGTCATTGCGGTATGCCCGCCAAGCAGCTCGGCCATCATACTGTCATGATCGGGATCAAGGTGCTGCACCAGAATAAAGGCCATGCTTGTGTGGTCCGGCAAAGCCTTAATCAGCTTCGTTGCGGCATCCAGCCCACCTGCCGAAGCGCCAATGGCGACGATCATCAGATCAGGCTTGTGTCGCTTGTCCGGCATGAAGCCCCGTCCTTGAAAAAATAGGTTTCCGCCGAACCATAACACCACAGCTTAACGCATGTTCCACGCAGGCGGTGTGCGAAGAAGGAGGGTAGCGGCTTTTTGGCACGACAAGTCAATCGTGATGTCCGCGGAACTTTTTTCACCGTGCGTAGTTATAGGGTCTAACCCCTGCAAAAACTGATCCTTTTCAGATCGTATTTGCCCGAACCCGGAGCGCTCTTCATGCAAAAAACCCACAACACCCTTTCAGAGCCGGTCCGAATTCAGTCGGTTGAACTGCTTAACAAACATCTGGCGGCGGCGATTGATCTCCACGCCCAGATGAAGCAGGCGCATTGGAACGTGCGTGGTCCCGGCTTTATTGCAATCCATGAACTGTTTGACCGGGTTTCGACCGAAGTTGAAAATTATTCTGATCTGCTGGCTGAACGCGCAGCCGGATTGGGAGGCACTGCGGACGGTACGATCCAAGTAGCCGTCAAAGAGTCGTTTCTTGTTCGTTACCCGCTTGGCGTTGCGGACGAAATGAAACATCTGTTCGCGGTGTCAGCCGCACTGGCGGCATTTGGCGGATCGGTTATCGAAGCGATTGCCAAATCGACCGAAATAGAAGATCCCACAACAGCTGATCTTTTCACCGAAATCTCGCGCGGCATCGATCAGCAGCTCTATTTCGTGGAATCGCATTTCTCTCCCAAAACGGTTAAGCCATCTTAATGCCCAAGCTATCAATTCTTATCATCGAAGACGAAGCGATCATCGGAATGCTGCTGTCCGAGGTGCTAGTGGGAATGGGGCATTCCGTTATCGGAGTTGTCGGCACCGAGAGTGCTGCAATCACACTTGCCGCCGAATACAGGCCCGATTTGCTAATCGTCGATGCAGGCCTGACATCTGGCAATGGTATATCTGCCGTGGATGCAATCATCGCTAACCGCTTCGTCCCGCATTTGTTTACCACTGGTAATGTTCTGAAAGTCCGGCTGGTTAAGCCTGACGCTATCATTCTGGAAAAGCCGTTCCATGAAGCAGAGCTTATCGAGGCGATTGATATGGCACTGGCGCAAGCTGCGCCGCTCACCTTATAATCTAACGTTACAAGTGCTCGAAGAAGCTGACCCAGTGCATTGGGCCAGCTTCTTCCGAATTTATATTCAGCGGCTCAATTGA
Source organism: Sphingomonadales bacterium (assembly GCA_031416255.1). Classification (GTDB taxonomy): domain Bacteria; phylum Pseudomonadota; class Alphaproteobacteria; order Sphingomonadales; family Sphingomonadaceae; genus Sphingorhabdus_B. The sequence continues at coordinate 39,829 of JANOTI010000084.1, forward strand.
CCGCGAACAGCGCCATTTGGAAACTCAGTCGTTGAAACCTGGACATAGTAATTGCCGGGCTGAAACTCGAGCTTATCTTCAAGCCATTCCGAACGCTTTACGCAGCCTTTCCAGCCGCCTTCATTGGGCTTTTCAAAGCGCAAAACGCTGGGCCCAGTCTGCCCGCGCATACCGCGGTTAATCGATATCGACGTGATCGTCGCAAGGTTGCGGATGTCGTTGATGTCATAGCAAATCTGGTCAAGCTCATTAGCGATGCTGACTTCTGCCCTGGCATAGCCGTCACGGTCTCCGGATGACGAGACGATTTCGGCACCGGTCAGTGTGGCACGCTGTGTATCAGCAATCGCTTCGGCAACGGTTTCTTCAACAGTTGCGCAGCCAGAAAGCATGGCGGGTGTCGCAAAGGCGAATGCTAGTAATGCTGTTTTGGAACTCATTTTCATCGGATTATCCTTTTTCTTGGTCCAATGCACAAACGCACTTGCGGCGTTTTTGTTCCCGGTTTCACACCATGTGCGACAGGATATCGCTGATCGTGACAAAAGCGAAGCACACCGATGAATCCGCGACGCCGTAAGGCAGAAACAGATCGTCCCCCACGCGGATCGCGCCGCAGGTATAGACGACGTTGGGCACATAGCCTTCGCGGTCTTCATCAGCGGCGGATAGGATCGGGCTGGCGGTCCGGCCAATAACTTTCGACGGATCATCTTTGTCGAGCAAAGCCGCGCCAATCGCATATTTGCGCATCGCCCCGACGCCGTGAGTCAGGACAAGCCAGCCTTCGTCGAGTTCAATCGGCGCGCCGCAATTGCCAATCTGCACCAGCTCCCAGGGAAATCTGGGTTCTAGCAGCAATTCGCCGCCTTCCCATTCGTCCAAATTGTCCGAACGCAGAAGATACAGGTTCTTGCCGTCCTGCCGTCCAATCATCATATATTGACCGTCAATTCTGCGCGGGAACAAGGCCATGCCTTTATTGCGCCCTGCCCCGCCTTTGATCGGCGTCAGCGTAAAGTCGCGGAAATCACGGGTACGGAGCAACTCTGACCGGATATCCCGCCCACTATAGGCGGTGTATGTGCCGATCCATTCGTCTTTGCCGCTGTCATGCGCAAACTCGACGAGACGCAAGTCCTCCAGACCGTTGCGCTGCGCCTCGGTCATTGGAAAGATCACTGTCCCAGAAATGCTGCTTTCGCGGTGGCGATACAGTGACACCGATCCAGCCTCCGCCTGGGGCTTGGCTTTACCCAGCATCGCCGCTGTCGCAAAGGGTGGCGCGGGCAACAGGCTAAGCTGGCGTCCGGCGGAGATAATCCCCTCTCGAAACGCAATAGTCGAAATATGCCCTTCGCCAACCGCACGCAGCGATAGCAAGATCCGCACGCTGCCGGGTTGCAGACCCGATTGGTCGGGGTGGCGCACCACGCTGGGGTTCATGAGCGCGGCCGCCGCATAGCTATATTCGTGGCAGAAATACGCGCCAATCAGCCGCTTCGTCTGTCGCCGTAACGCGCTGCCGTCCAGCTGAAGCGCCGCTTCAATCTGTACATAACGCTCATCGAAAACGCGCTCGATTTGCCAATGGCGATCGGCAAAGTCGTTGAGGACAATGCCCATTTCGCTGCGCACTGTGCGCGGGTCGAGCGCCATAATGTCATCAACAAGTTTGCGGACGCGATCGATATCCGGTCCCGACGCTTGCCACGCAAGATGGAACGGCCGCACAACCACGCGGCTGGGGTCAGCATGGAGCCGCAATTCATGTTGAACCAAATCGACCATATTGCGCTACCCTCGGAGTGCGCCAACCTTGGCCATCAGTTTCAAAAGCGAGCAATGCGCCAGCTGATACGAAAGCACCGACTCCGCACCTTCGTTCAGATTCAGGCCGCGCGGATTGATGCCGTCACGGCATGACCCAGTGCTTGGATCGGCAACCGTGACGCCGCGATCATTGGCGCCCGCAAACCAGTCATAAGCGCGGCTGGCATGGCGGAGCCAAACGGCATCGCCGGTTGCGTCATAAGCCGCATTCGCGCCATCAATCGCCGCCCACGCCTCCACAGGCTGCTGGTCAAACGGACGCGGTGCAGCATATTCATGGCCGAAGCTGTCGGCACCGACGGGTCGGAAATTCCCCGACGGACTGATCTGTAATTCCAACACCCAAGTCAAAGTTTCGATACCGCAGCGCGTTATGTCAGGGCGATCAAGCCGAAGACCAGCGCGGATCAGCGCCTCGGGCATCCGGCAATTGTCATAGGCCAGAACGCTTTCAAACCATGGCCAATCGGGCCTGCGCGTTGTCTCTAATCGGGCCATCAGAAAATCCGCACCGCTGGACAGCATTTCCCGCGCCACTTTGTCATTCGCATCCGCCGTCAGCACATAGTCCGCGCCAAGCATGGCAAAGGCAGTGGCGCGTGGTGAGCCGAAATCCTGCGCGCTGAATGCAGTCTGGTCAAACAGCCGCCGGGCCCATGTTCGCATCGACGGCGTCAGCCCTTCGTGCGCTGTAGAGCCTAGCGCCCATAAAGCGCGGCCACAGCTGTCTTCCGATCCAGCAGCCTCAAGCCAATTGCGTGCATAGCCCATAAAGTTGCGGAATTCGCCGCTGTCGCTGTTCCATGCGCTTTGGACAAAGCCTGCGAACACTGCGGCCAATTGCGAGCGGTACGGCTCGGCCTGATCGCCAATCCGGTTCATCAGCATCAGCGCGCGGGCGTTATCATCAACGCAATAGCCATGCGCACGATCGGGCACAGAAAAAATGGAATGTTGGAGTATGCCAGTGCCATCGCACATCCACAGCAAACTATCGATACCAAGACGCGCTGTAGAAACAAATACGGGCGCTGCCACAATCTTGATGCCGGTTTTAATCAAGTCATGGCAGCGCACCGCAAATGTAGGCCAAATCATGGCCCTACCTCGTTCGTAACCGCGTTTTTGCAGCTGCGATAATGTCTCTGGATCAGCAATTAGTGCGCCAATTTCATGCGCTAATGCGGCGCTGTCCCTGAACGGTACCAAAACGCCATGGTCATCTGCCAGCAATTCGACTGCATGGGCATAAGGCGTTGATACAATAGCTTTTCCAAGCGCAAGCGCATACGAAAGCGTACCCGATGTTGCCTGGTTAGCGCCCAGATACGGCGTCACATAAATATCGGCAGCCTCGATAAGGTCGAACAATTCGTCGGCCTCAAGAAATGCATCGATCCAACGGATATGGTCCTCGACGCCAAGGTCGCTGGCAAGCGAGCGCAAGCGTTCACGATAAGCTTCTCCTTCGCGCGCCAACAAATTGGGATGGGTCGCGCCAACGATGCAATACAGCACATCAGGATGGGCAGCGGCGATTTCCGGCAGTGCCGCAATTACCGTTTCAATGCCTTTGCCCGGCGACAGCAGTCCGAATGTCATCAGCACCTGCCGACCATCAAAGCCAAATTTCTTTTTGAACTGTTCGGTTCGGCCAAACGGACGGTCAGGGACGCCGTGTGGAATAATTTCGATCTGCTCGGCGTCCGCACCAAAAGTTTCGCGCATCAACAATGCTGCTCGGTCAGACATCACAATCAGTTTTGTTGCGCGTGCAACCAAACGCTTCATAACGCGCAACTGATCAGCATCCGGATCGGGCAGCACTGTATGAAATGTCACTATCAGTGGCGCTGAAATCCTATTGATAAGCTCCAGGATTTTGTCACCGGCGGGACCGCCGAACAAACCAAATTCATGCTGCAACCAAACGGCATCCGCACAGCTAGCTTCGATAGCGGAAGCCGCAGCGATAAAACTGTCGATGTCGTTTTCCACAATGACGCCGCGAACAGGTTCATCGAACATTACGTTGTTCGCCACCGGCGCCATTGCGTAAACTTCAACAGCGATATCAGGAAAAGCCAAAGCCATTGATGCGTGAACATCGGCGGTAAAGGTAGCGATCCCGCAATGCCGCGGCGTGAAGCCGCCAATGAGAGCAATCCGCGCGACCAAAGGCGACGCACTGGCTGGCTCATCGGTTATGACCGAAAAAGGGCGGTTCACAAGAACGAAATTTGGCACCACATGTCGCTCGGCGTCGGTTGAGGGAACGTGCGATTCAAAGAAAATGCGCCCCGGCCGGGGGATTGGCCGAGGCGCGCTGGCAAAGGGAGGGGGCGCCAGCAAACTCATAATATCAACGACCGACGCCGTAGTAGCTGTCGACCATCATGCCATAGGCAGGATCATGCGCTGGATAAGCATCGCCTTCGTATTTGGGCGCCTTATCGAGCGTTTCTTTATCTATATCGACAACATACCCGTGACGTTCGACGACATAGTTCAGTTTTTTCCAAGGCAGTGGAAAATGATCTTCTCCCATGCCAAGAATGCCGCCAAAGGACATTACCGCATATTCAACTTGACCACTTTGTTTGTTGACCATGAAGTTTTGAATTTTGCCTAATTTTTCGCCGTCCATGTCATAGACTGCGGTCCCTTCGACCATATCAGATGCAATGAGCGTTGATGTTTCAGCAAGTTCGGGTTCGTTATAGGACATAAGGTTTCTCCGACAGGGTGTATGCAGGAGTAAACTGGCAAAGCAGCGGAATGTTCCGTAATGTAAATGCGATTTCAGTGGCGGCGACGGGATCGATCCGCGCGCCTTATTCGCTTTTCCCCGCGACCTCAGTCAAAGCGCTTTTTACTTTGCCGGCCTCATCAGCCAGTCGCGCCTCCCGTTTTGCGCTGATCGGGTCGGACGCGCTCATGCCTTCGGATTCTGCATTTAGCCTGCCGTCCATATCCGCATCCCAATCGGTCAGCAGCGCCTGTTTCTCGCTATCGGCCAGACCCGGGTCAGCGAGCAATTCTGCAGGAGTATCAAAATGCTTGCGTGGGTTCGGCGTTGCATCGTCCATCACCAAAATAGCGGGAGCGTTGGCCGCGATCTTCTCGCGGTGCACCAAAAGGGCCTGGCCGATCATAGCGACCACCGTTTCGGGTTCGAACGGTTTAGTAATCAGATATGTTGGCTCTGGCCGCTCGCCCGTGAGCAAGCGTTCAGGAAATGCTGTGATAAAAATCACCGGCACGCTCATCTCGCTCAAAATATCCTTCACCGCGTCAATCCCGCTGGAACCATCCGCAAGGCTGATATCGGCGAGAACGAGTTCGGGACGGTTGCGCTCGGCAAGCGCGACAGCTTCTGCGCGGGTACGTGCCACGCCAGTTACGCTGTGCCCCAAATCTTCGACTATGGAGCGAATATGCAGCGCAATGATCGCTTCATCTTCGATAATCATGACTAAGGATTGCAGGCTTTCGGTGATGGATTGCCGCGCTGAGGATGCATTGGCTGAAACGGACTCAACGTCGCTCCCAAGAATTTCGGCCGCTTCTCGCAGGCCGAATCCTTCGACTGCGGTCAGCAATAAAGCCTGACGGCTTGCCATCGGCAGGCTAGCAACGGTGCCATTGACAGCGCCTGAGCTGGCCAGCGCTGGTTGCCACAACCGGTGAAAAAGGCGATACAATTCCAAGCGTGGTGGCTTGCCGGCATCAAATTCATCGGGTGCGGCAAGCATTGCCTCCAGAACTTCGCGGACGGCAGCATCGCCCAATCTTTGTGACCCCGTAAGCGCGCGCGCATACCGGCGCAAAAAAGGAAGTTCGGGGGCAACCGCTGCTTTCAGTGACATATATACTCCTCATTGAAACCGGAAAACTGCGCAGAACAATTTTTGTTCCGCACCATGGAACTTTTTTTTGCGCGTGCAGTTTAGTGTAGCATGGATGGCAGATCGCCACCCTCTTTTTTGGTCAGGACGAAGATTACGGTGACAAATCATCAGCCATCACCCACAGTCGGTCGCCAAGACTCGAAACAGATGTTGGCGGAGCAGCAAGCGATGGCGAAGGCGAATAGGCCCAGATTTCAAGGCGAGGATCCAGGCAGTGATCCGATCGCAGCTGCGCTGAAACAGTTGCATGACGCGGTAGCCGGTGAGGATCTCCCCGATGATTTCCTCCGCTTGCTTGACGAAATTGACACAAAAATCGCTTCCAAGAACGAGCGACATTGATGGAAACCGTGGAGACCTTCGATCCTGACAAGGTGTTTCGAGACCAGCTCGTCGCTTTACTGCCGTCGCTGCGTGCCTTTGCGCGAGGATTGTGCGGACACCGCGAAATGGCCGATGATTTGGCGCAAGACACGATGATGCGGGCCTGGGCCGCACGCACAAGCTATACCCAAGGAACAAATTTCCGCGCATGGATGTTCATGATTATGCGCAACCAGTTTTATACGACCATTCGAAAGAATTCGCGCATGACATCGCTTGACCCCGAGGTCGCCGAACGCGTGCTCGTCGTTGCGCCTGCCCAACAAAACGGCATCAACGTCGATGACGTCGCCAAGGCTTTGCAAAAACTACCCGCTGAACAGCGTGAGGTTTTGTTGCTGATCGGGGCGAATGGCTTGTCCTATGAGGAAGCGGCCGAGGTTATCGGCTGTGCAATGGGAACCGTGAAAAGTCGCCTTGCACGCGGACGAACGGCGCTGGCAGCGCTAATCGACGGGCCTGCCGACGATGCTTTGTTTGATTCCCCGCCCCAGCGCGCTAAGACAAACCAAGGGCACGATGCCGCTCGTGTCATGAGCGAAGTCCTGCACGAACCATCGACCACGAAGCTGGCAACCGCTGCGCGCTAAGACCGGTCTGCTTCGAGAAAGGGAAAGCGTTCGATGAGGCGACCGGTTACCCTACGCAATGGTTTGGTCCTGATTGTCGTTGCGGCCTTGCTTCCTATCGGCACGTTAAGTGTCGTTCAAGCGCTCTCGACGTTAAACTATTCCCGCAACTTGATTGGCAACACGCTTGTGACCAGCGCTTTGGCCACAGCAGCGCGTGAGAGAGATCCTTTTACCATTAGCAAGCAAGCGTTGCTTCGGCTGAGCGCGGATCCGGCAATTTTGGCTGCCAATTCCGGATGCCGTGACGCCTTGACGGCAGAGATTGGAAATACTGCGGCACTCATCAATCTGGCGCGGTCCGATGCTAAAGGGCAGGTGCAGTGTTCCGTTTTGCCGTTTGATCCCTCTATCCGCTTTGCAACCGAAAAATGGTGGCAACGCGGCATTAAAGCACCCGGATTTACGGTCAGCGTACCGGTAATGGGACCCATTTCTAAAAAGCGAATTTTGGTTGCAATGCTACCGATCAACGACGCGAAGGGATTAAATGATGGCGCGGTATCTGCGGCAATCGATGCTTCTTGGCTGAAACGATCGATGGCTGACTCCGAATTATCGAACGGCGCAGCGGTCGCCATTGTTGATCGAAGCGGAAGCGTTGTCTTGACCAGTGATAAACGGTCGCTGCCGGGCTTTGATGTGAAGCGGGGCAACGCAAAAGTTGCATTTGCGACCTCCAATGACCGCGTCGATTGGATGTACGCAGTAGCGCCACTTTACGATCAGGACCTCTACGTCGTTTATGCTGAACCTACCGAGCATTTGATGGCAACGGCGCTTGCGCAAGTTCGCATCAACCTGCTGTTGCCGATAGGCGCGCTGTTGATCGCTAGCCTTGCGATCTGGATAGGCACAAGCCGCCTTGTGTTGCGGTGGCTGGCGTCGCTTGGGTCGCTGGCCGATCAATTTGCCAAAGGTGATTTTACGGGCGACGCAGATAAATACGCCCGTGCGCCGCGTGAACTGGGTCAGCTGAGCGCGCATCTGCACAGTATGGCGCGCGATATTGAAAGCCGCGATCAGGAACTGCAGGCGGCGCTCGTGGCCAAAACCGCCTTGACCCACGACATCCATCACCGCGTGAAGAACAATTTACAGATCGTCAGCAGTTTACTGTCACTTCAGGCTGGAAAGATCAGCGACCCTTCCGCACTGGAAGCATTGAGCCAAACCCGTGCCCGCATCGGCGCACTCGCCCAAATCCACCGGCTGCTGTATGAAGACAGCAACGACAGCGACCATGGCAACGTCAACATTGCCAGCCTTCTAAACGCGCTTTGTTCGCAACTTCGTACGCTGCATCGGGGGCAAAGCCATGTGCAACTGACCTGTAATGCCGCCTCGCAAGTCGTGCCGATCAATAATGCGGTGCCATTAACTCTGCTGGCTGTCGAAGCGGTGACGAATGCGTACAGGCATGGCTTTTCATCCGGACGAAGCGGAACGATTGCCGTCCATTTTGACGTAGTCGACGACCGTGCGACGTTGTCGATCAGTGACAATGGGGAGGGATATGATCCCAGTGAAAATGCGACTTCTATGGGGGGGCAGTTGATGGAAGCGTTCGCGCAACAGCTGGGCGGCGTTCTTGAAGTTGTGCCTGTGATTGGCGTAGGCACTGTGGTTACGCTTCGATATTCCGGGCTGGGCGAAATGGAGAACAGAGCGTTCACACACGATCGCTAATTTTTCGTCGAACTGAAGTTTGCCCTCTTCACGAAAATAGAGCCGCGCCGGTCAATTATGACCCGCGCGGCTCTGTAGTCTAATGTTCAGGCTGCTGGTTTCTTCGCGGCCTTTGTTGTTTTTTTGGCGGGCGCGTCGCTGTTCAGCATCGCGCTACCGATTGCAGCGGCTGCCGCGCCGACAACGACGCCAAGCGCAGCGGCACCTGCAATTTTTTCGTTGGTCGTGACATGGCTAAACTGCTCAGCAGCAGCCGCTGTCATTTCCTTCATTTTAGTCTTCGCTGATTCGGATGTATTCATGCCAGTTCCTTTCAATAGAGAGTTAGACGAACTGAAATCCGCAGACAGTCCGGCTTACTTGTCGTCACCAGTTTTGCGGACCACGTCAGCTTTATCTTCCATCGCATCCGCTTTCACGTCAGCTTTGTCGCGGACGGTCTGCGCTTTATTTTCCAATGCATTTTCTGCCGGAGTATCTTTGCCGTCCAATTTTGTGTCTATTGCATCGGCGCGATCTTCCATCGTATCCGCGGCTTTATCTGCGTTATCGCGCACCACATCGGCATCGTCTTCAATAACGTCCGCTGTATTTTCTGCAGCTTCCTCAGCCGGGTTGTTGCATGCGGAAACCATCAAGCCGAGGGCGCTTACGCCAGCCAGAACGGACAGTCTTTTGATAACAATTTTCATACCTAAATTCCTTGAAAGTTACGTTCCTGTTTAATGAACGTTGCGTCGAAATTTAACGGATCGAACCGCGGCGAACAAGATTGACGATGCCAAGCAGGACAACCGCACCCAATAGCGAAACCGCCAGCGACTTGATGTCAAAAGCGCCTGAGGTAATCGGTGATCCGCCCAGAAATGGTGTGAGCAAATAGCCAGCAAGCACGGCGCCAACAATGCCAACAACAACATTTAATAAGATTCCTTGCTGGCCGTCAGTGCGCATAATCATGGAGGCAAGCCATCCAAGAACGCCGCCAACGATAAGCATGATAATAAGGTTCATAATTTTTCTCCTATATATGATGTAGAGAAAACTACTGGTTCAAGATTTGGTTCCATAATGGGCGAAACATCTTCACTCATCGCGGCCGCCGGAATCGCATTCTCTACAAAAGGACGCGCAGAACAGGCGTCTAGAAACGGTCGCCGATTTTACCTTTGACTGCGCCGATCACATTTTGCGCTTTGCCTTTGGTTTCCTGCGAAAGACCTTTAGCCACTAGCTTGGGATTGTCGGTAGCTTTGCCAACTGAGACCTTTGCTTTACCAACAGCCTCGTTCGTTGCGCCTTTAACTTTATCTACAAACTCACCCATCTCAAATGTCCTTCAAAAGTCGCTGAAATGTATCAACGAAGTAGAAAATCCGCGAAGCTCCGTTTTGTTCCGATGGGTGTGATTTTCTAAGCTGGTGCCCTCATACTCACCATAGCCCTGCCCTGCTCCTCTATCATCTCTCGTCCTCAGAGCCTCATTTACAAGAACAGTTCCGCTGCAGCATCCAGTATCGCTTGGGTATCGAGCCGGTATTC
>JANOTI010000085.1:0-5675 GCA_031416255.1 Sphingomonadales bacterium
CGCCAGCGCCGGCGCGACTCCTGAAACACTCATCGTTTCTGGCGGTTTTGCCGAGGTAAACGAAAAAGGCCTGACGATATTGGCAGAAGCTGTGCTGACTGAGTAGAGTTCCTGATCAGACGGGTTTGTTAGATTGCGAACCCAGTTTCAGGATGATTGCTAGCAGTGCCACAATCAGCATTATGAAGCGCGGATAATGCAGCATACCTTCAAGGCAGGCCATCACGAGCAGCGTGTACAGACAAGTCATTAGCGGCCACAAAGCAGGCCGATCGCGCAAGACTATGCTATGCGCGCGTACAACAGCGCGGCCCAATAACCAGGATGCTCCGCTCGCGCCGACAACCCCCCAGCTGATCAGAAACTGCAGCATGAAATTATGCGGCTGCGTATGACGCCAGCCAATAAATACTTCCCAAAATGTCGAGCCCGATCCCCAGCCAAATAATGGCGCGTCAAGCCAACGGTGAAAAGTCTGCGCCCACATTTCGACTCGGCCCGATCCAGCGGCCGACAGGCTACTATATTCGCTGACCGACTGGAAAAGCCGAAACTCGATGGCGTTCGGCGGCAGCAGCCACCAGGCAAGCGTCGCAGCTAGACCTGTCAGTATTGAAAGGCGGCCAATCGTGTGGAGCGAAGGCCATGCTCGCATACTGACTATCTGGACAAAACAGGCAACGCCAATAGCCAGAAGCGCAGCGCGCGTTCCCGACCAGATCGTCATCCCAATGGCCAAAAGAAAGAACCAGTCGCGCCAGTCGGGCTTTCCCTGATCCTTACGAGCCAGAATGATGCCCGCAAACAACGCGGCGATTGCACCTGTCCATGACCCGAAATGCCGTACGCTGATAAAGCCGGGAAGCGCTGCGTGCCATTCAATAACGCCGCCATAAACGCTCGACGCGGGTGGTGGCAGAAGAAACCTCCAAGCGGTTAGGAAGGCCAGCAGTAGCAGACCAATGCCCAGCGCGTAAGGCAAAGCGCGCATTACATCGTCCTTATCGCGTCGAATCAGGTGATAAACCGACAGCCCGAACAAGACATGCACGCACATGCTGACCGAGATCACACCAGATGTTAGCACCTGTTCTGACACGAGCAGGCTGCTGGCAAACAGGCCAACGACAAACAGAGCAATGGCGATTTTAATATCACGCCGCAAAAGCGCAAAATAGTCGCGCAATTCTAAGCCACGCGCCATTGCCCATATAATCACGCAAAGCTCAGCAAAGACAAAGGGCACTTCCTGCAACCGGGTCCATTCATAAAATGGTTCGCCCATGTGGTGCATGTAAGTCGGGTAGATAAGCGCCGCGAGTACAGGCATCAAAACGCCCAGCAAAATCCCCAACACGGTAGGGAAGTTGGCCGCTATTGCTGCCAAAGGCGTAGTGAAATACGGCGCTGCTATTTTTCTATCCATACCTGTGCGTTAAGGTCTTTGTGGTTAATATTCCGTTTTACTACCCCTCCATCGGCCCCAACCTCATCCAGCGGTAGGCCCGAACATCTTGGCAAAGTCATTTGTAGCCGCGTGGCACCATATTTTGCCAGCGGACTGCGTTCTGACACGCAAAGGATGGGATAATACACCATGATGCCAGGCCTGATTGCGCACGATGTTTGCGCGGTGGAACCGTTGCACGGGGTGAAACAATGGTGTCAGGCTAACTTGTGAGAACTTTTATTGCGGTTGCTAATGCTGCATCAAATTAAAGCTGAACTGGACAGCCTTGCTGCCATCCATCAGCGAGATTTCGGCCTTTAACGCGTTGCCTTCGCGCCAATAATGGATGCGCTGCGGATAATCATGGTCCGGGTTCTCAAAGACAATCGAGCTTTCCCCTGATCCAGTCGCTACAAAACGCACAGGCTTTTGATCGGCAGCGATGGCCCAAAAAACGACTTCGCCGTCATCCTCCTTGTGGATACGCATCTGTTCCCAGAAATTTAGCTTTTCACCTGTGCCGGACCGGCCGGAACCTAGCATCAAATCGCCACGCAGCGGAGTCCAGTGCTCGTCAGCCCATTTATTATCATCTTCATGCCCCCATGTGCCGGCCATCCATTCTGGCATCTCTGGTGCGTTGGATAGTGCAAATGCCGGCATGGACACGGTTAACAGCCCCAGAATAATCAAAGCCGATCTGCGCATACACAGCTCCTTAAACCCGGCGTTGATGCAGCCACATCGAAAGTCCAGCACCAACAATTAAGGCCGCACCGGTCAACGCCATGATATCAGGATAGTGGCGGAAAAACAGAGCATCAATGCTGAGTGCAACCGGAAGCTGTACATAAACAGCCTGTGCTGCGTTCGCTGCGGTTGCCCGCGTTGTACCTTGAAAAATCAGCCAGTGCGCGACGCTTGCCGATACGGCGACAATCGCACAGCGCATAATAACGCTGTTATCGGGCCATGCGACGGCAAGTGAAGGTTCACCGGAAAAATGGCCGAAAATCGCCCCGGTCAACACCACGGGCGCAGCAACACACACCATCGCCCATTGGAGCGCCATTGGCCTCCCCGTATCCGCAGCCATGCGGTTCAAGATAATCATTGCCGAAAAAAACAAAGCGGCGACGAGGGGAAGCAGCGCCACCGCCCCCAGTGCTGCAACGTTGGGCCGCAGCACCAAAGCAACGCCTACCAGCGCCAATACAGATGCCAGCCACGCTTTGGGATGCAAAGGCTCTTTGAGAAACACAGCCGATGCCAAAGCGGTAATCACTGGGCTGACAAAAACAATAGCAGTCGCCTCGGCCAGCGGCATCGCAAACAGGCTTAAGAAAAAGGCGACCGACGAGGCCGCCAAAGCCAACCCGCGACAAATTTGAAGCCAAGGCTTTTGCACAGCAAAGGCAGATGATCCGTCCTTAAACGCTACAACCAACGTTAAAAGTGGCACAGCAAGTGCGAACCGCAACGCCGCCACAGCGGGCACAGGCCATTGTCCAGCCATCGATTTGATAACGGCATCGCCGCACGACAAAAGCGCGAATCCGGCCGCTGCGACCACGAACCCATTGTTACTGCGCATAAACCTCTGCTTTTTGAAAATTAGGGAGCGCTTTTGACTCAGAACGAGAATGCACTCAGCGGGAATGTCGCACCTAACCGACAACGCAGACCAATGCATTACCCTTTTGTTCACCATTTCTCGTTACCACCGCGATGAAATTAAGATCATGTAATACGGAGCGATTGACCTGTGAGCGCATTTGGCAAAAAACCTGGTCCTACCGGTGGTCGTCCGGCCTTTGGCGTCGCACGCCCAATGACGGGCAGTCCAGCGTCGGGACAACAATCTGCCGCCGCCCCCTCCATGCCCCCATTGACAGGCGGCGAACAATTTCCGCCTTTAGACACCGTTGATTTGCCCGGAGTTATTGCAACAGCACCACGGCAGAGTGACGCGATGACCCGCCTTGCTGAGCGCGCCTCAAACTCTGGTGTGGTCGATAATGGCGGCGAAGGCTTTGAGACGTCGGTTCATAAAATCAAGGAGCAGGTGCTTCCCCGCCTGCTCGAACGCGTCGATCCCGAAGCGGCAGCCTCCTTGAACAAGGACGAACTGACCGAAGAGTTTCGGCCGATTATTCTGGAAGTCCTCGCCGAGCTGAAACTAACACTGAACCGCAGGGAACAGTTCGCGCTTGAAAAGGTTCTGGTTGACGAATTGCTGGGCTTTGGCCCACTCGAAGAATTGCTCTCTGATCCCGATATTTCCGATATTATGGTTAATGGCCCGAACCAGACCTATATCGAAAAAGCCGGCAGATTGCAGCTTTCTGGCATACAGTTCCGTGACGAAGAGCATCTGTTTCAAATTGCACAGCGGATTGTAAACCAGGTTGGCCGCCGGGTTGACCAAACTACACCTCTCGCCGATGCCCGTTTAAAAGACGGCAGCCGTGTAAACGTTATTGTGCCGCCGCTTTCGCTGCGCGGAACCGCAATTTCGATTCGTAAATTCTCCGAAAAGCCAATTACTATCGACATGCTAAAAGGCTTTGGATCGATGGACGAAAAAATGGCGACAGTCCTTAAAATAGCAGGGGCTGCCCGGATGAATATCGTCATTTCTGGCGGTACTGGTTCGGGCAAAACCACCATGCTCAACGCTTTGTCAAAAATGATCGATCCCGGCGAACGTGTGCTGACCATTGAGGATGCGGCAGAACTTCGACTGCAACAGCCGCATTGGTTACCGCTTGAAACCCGTCCTGCCAACCTTGAGGGCGAAGGTGCGATCACGATCGGCGACCTTGTGCGAAACGCTTTGCGTATGCGGCCAGACCGCATCATCTTGGGCGAAATTCGTGGTGCGGAATGTTTCGATCTTCTTGCCGCTATGAACACGGGCCATGATGGATCGATGTGTACGCTTCACTCCAACTCTCCCCGTGAATGCCTTGGTCGTATGGAAAATATGATCCTGATGGGCGACATCAAAATCCCGAAAGAAGCGATTTCGAAACAGATCGCGGATTCGGTGGATATGGTTGTGCAGGTGAAACGCCTTCGCGATGGCTCACGCCGGACCACGCAGATCACCGAGGTAATAGGGATGGAGGGCGATGTTATCGTCACGCAGGATTTGTTCAAATTTGAATATCGTGACGAAGACGCCGACGGCAAAATCATAGGCGAATGGGTATCTGGCAGCGTTCGTCCCTATACACTTGAAAAAGCGCGCCAGTACGGATTCGACCAGCCCTATCTAGAAGCCTGCCTGTAAATCGGTTCCAGCATCAACTGCAATACGCTTGAAAGCCAGCTATACTGCGCATAGCTATGCTTATCCGGAAATTCATCCGGGAAGGAACATGCGATGAAGACAGTTCAGAAAGCCGCCATTGCTGCGATGCTGATAGCCGCACCGCTAAGCGCCTGCGGACAATCCGGCGAAAAAGCAGCCGAGGAAACCGCCGAAGCGGCCGATGCCGTAGGCGATGCCGCCGGTGACGCAGCTGAGCAAGCAATGGAAATCGCCGAAGAAAAAACCGATGAAGCTGCACAAGCTGCTTCCGCGGCGGCTGAAAAAGCTGGAGACGCTGCCAAAGAAATGACGGGCGATGCTGCACAAGCATCAGGCGCCGCTTTGGAAAAAGCAGGCGATAAGGCTAAAGAGTTGGGCGATAAAGCCAAGGAAGCAGCCAAGTAGTGCATGATAGCAAACAATGGGCCCGCACGAATTTTGGAGCGGGCCTTTTGGTCTGGCGCGTCTTAAAGACGTCCCATCAAACCCGTTAAAGTTCTCAAGGCTAACTGGCTGCCTGCATTTATACTAGGTAGCCAAGGCAAAGGTGCGGACATCCGATTCTTAAGAGCAAAAATGATGGTGCGCCACGCAGTCCGGAGCGAACGCGTCTCTGACTGATTTCCCTGCTTAGCAGGGAATTTACAGGGAATTCATCTTTTTCTGGCGCATTATTGCCTCGCGTGACCGGTCTAAAACGTCGGTTTTCCGAGGGTTTCGGGACGAAATTCCCTAGACGCTGAACAGGGAATTCCAACTGTGCTAACAGGGAAGTATCTGCGCGATATCAGGGAAGTTGGGCTCGACGAACAGCGAAAGACTGCGTGGTGCGAAATGCTAATGCTAATGCTTTCGCAGCCTTGCGGTTAGCTGTCGCTCATTTCGGCGTGAAGAAGGATGGTGGCCCAG
>JANOTI010000086.1:0-1974 GCA_031416255.1 Sphingomonadales bacterium
GTCCACAGCATCGTTTCCATTCCGCGTTCGCGATAATTGAAATCGGCCTGCAACAATGTGGTCGATTTGCCTGCATTCATTGAAGAATAATAGAAATGGAGCTTGGCCATTTAGCCCTCGTCCGTCAGGTCCTGTTTGACCTTTGGTTGCGCAAGTAGCTTTTCAATGTGACTCGCCTCGTCAAAGCTATCATCCGCCAAAAATTTCAGCTTTGCCGCATATTTCATCTGAATGCGGCTCGCGACTTCCTTTTGGAAGAACGCGGTGTTGGTGCGTAGCGCTTTCAGCACAGCCTCTTCATTCGCGCCGAGTAGCGGTTTGATAAACACCGTCGCGTGACGCAAATCAGGGGACATGCGCACTTCTGTAATGCTGACGCTGTGCGTGGTCAGTATGTCATCATGCACCGTTCCGCGCGCAAGCAATTCCGACAGGATATGCCGAAACTGTTCGCCCACGCGCAGCAACCGGACCGAGCGGCCTTCAGCGACTTCATTATGAACTGCCATGCCCTATCCTCTCTATCAGAGGAAAACGAACGCCCTTACAGCGTCCGTTCACGCTCCTCGACCTCAAAGATTTCAAGCGTATCGCCCGTTTTGATGTCGTTGGTATCTTGCAACACAGTGCCGCATTCAAGCCCCGCACGGACTTCGTCGACATCGTCCTTAAACCTACGCAGCGATGCGATTGTGGTTTTCGATACGATAACATCGTCGCGGGTAAGGCGTGCATGCAGGCCCTTTTTGATAACACCCTCGATAACGAGCAAACCGGCCGCTTTGTCGCGCTTGCCCGATTTGAAGACGTCCTTGACTTCGGCACGGCCGACGACAGTTTCGATGATTTCCGGGCCCAATTCGCCCGCCATTTCTTTGGCGATGTCGGCGGTCAGGTGATAGATCACGTCGAAGTATTTCAGGCGCACCTTGTCGCGTTTGGCCAACGCCGCAGCTTTTGTGTTCGGACGCACATTGAAACCAATCAACGGTGCGTTCGATCCAGCAGCGAGCAGCATGTCGGATTCGGTAATCCCGCCAACGCCGGCCAGCAAGATGCGGACCTTGATCTCGTCGGTGGACAGATTGTTGAGCGCGGTCGAAATTGCCTCGACCGAACCTTGAACATCGCCCTTGATAACCACAGGATATTCCATCGCCTGCGTACCCGTCAGATGCGCAAACATATTCTCGACCGAGGGCGAAGCCTGCGTTGTGCGTCTGCGGGTCGATTGTTCTTTGCGGTACAAAGCCACTTCGCGTGCACGGCTTTCGTTTTCCACTACAGTCAAAACGTCACCCGCCGATGGAACGCCGCTAAGGCCAAGGACCTCAACTGGCGTTGCAGGACCTGCCTCGGCAACTTGCTTACCCTTATCGTCGATCAACGCACGGACTTTACCCGATTCCCCGCCGACAACAAAGATGTCACCGCGCTTTAACGTGCCGCGTTTGACAAGCACCGTGGCAACAGCGCCGCGGCCTTTATCCAATTGCGCTTCAACAACGATGGCCTCAGCGGCACGATCCGGATTGGAGCGCAGCTCCATCAGCTCGGCCTGCAGCGCAAGTTTTTCGAGCAACGTATCAAGGCCGGTCTTTTTCAGAGCCGAAACTTCAACATCCTGAACGTCACCGCCCATGGCCTCAACGACCACTTCATGTTCCAGCAAGCGTTCGCGAACCTTTTGCGGGTTGGCGCCTTCCTTATCCATTTTGTTGATCGCAATGATCATAGGCACACCAGCAGCCTTTGAATGCTTAATCGCTTCAATGGTTTGCGGCATCAATCCGTCGTCAGCTGCAACGACTAGGATCACAATATCTGTCACTGATGCCCCGCGTTGGCGCATCTGTGTAAAGGCTTCATGGCCCGGTGTATCAAGGAACGTGATCAACGATCCGTCTTTCGCCTTCACCTGGTAAGCGCCAATATGCTGGGTAATTCCGCCCGCTTCACCAGAGACAACATTGG
>JANOTI010000087.1:0-10797 GCA_031416255.1 Sphingomonadales bacterium
CGCCTTGCTGAACTACCACAGGATGCAACGCTTTTTGGACTGTTCGGCAAAGGCTATCTCGCAATCACCTTTGACCGCGAAAAACCGGCGTCTGAGGGTGGCGGTCGTTATCAGGGGATTGTGCCGCTTGAGGGTGATAGCTTGTGCGAAGCAACCACTAGCTATTTTGCGCAGTCCGAACAGATCCCGACGTTTATCCGTGTAGCGGTGGATCATGTCGCCGGACGCTGTTTGGCCGCTGGTGTCCTGATCCAGCATCTGCCCGATGGCGAAGAAGGGCGCGAGCGGTTGCACGTCCGCGCCGATCATCCGGAATGGGAGCATGTGCGGATATTGGCGGAGACTCTGTCGCCAGCGGAACTGGCCGATCCGATGCTTGCCCTGGAGGACATCGTCTGGCGGCTGTTTCACGAAGAAGACCAGGTGCGCATCGAAATCAGCAGCCACATGACCAAAGGGTGCCGCTGCGACCCGCATCACATCCGATCGGTCATGGCCAGCTTTCCAGCGGATGAGCGCGCCGAAATGGCGGATGACAGCGGCGATATCGTTGTGAACTGCGAATTTTGCTCACGGACGTTTCCGATCAGCTTGGTGAGTTTGGCGAATTGAGCCTAACCTCTACTCCGCCCAACAACCCCACATCCGTTTGCCCTGAGTAGGTGCTGACCCTGAGCCTGTCGAAGGGGAAGTGCCGTATCGAAGGGCTTGGAGTACGCAACGGGTACTTCGATACGCCACTTCGGACTTCGTCCTCACCAGCTACTCAGCACAAACGGAAAGTTGGATTCATTGGTGATAGGAAAAGTTCAAACTGGCTAATTCGCACTGCAATAAATTCCCCAATTAACCATGCTCCAGTCATTCATCGTTCATGAAGCACATTCTATCGTGCCCATTATGACGTAATCTGCTAACAGGCAGATACATAATTCGGGTCGCGCCGGTATAAACAGGTGAACGACGGAATAATTGCATCATGATGACGCGTAATATCAAACTGGTTCTGGCAGGATTTCTGTCGCTGGGCGCTGGCTCGGCGGCGCAAGGCGTGGCGGCATCCGATGGCGATACTCTGCTGCAAACGCTGGAACGCGGGCTGTGGCAGTTGCGCGCGGTTGGCAGCGGCAGCGCGGGCGCTGCGCCAAGCCAGATGTGCATCGGCGATCCGCGGTTGCTCGCGCAAATTCAGCATGGTACGACCAGCTGTACGCATCAAATTGTCGAGGCGACGGCGAATTTGGTAACGATCAGCTACAACTGCAAAGGCGCAGGCCAAGGCTTGACGACGATCCGCAAGGAAAGCGGTCGGTTAGTGCAGATCAAATCGCAAGGCATCCGCAACAATGCGCCGTTTTCGTTCTCAGTCGAGGGACGGCGTTCGGGGGGCTGCTGAATCCGCGAAGCGCTTCAGCACCTGTTAACCATTTCCGGCTAATTACAGTTTGTGTCTTTCATTTGGGACACGTTTCCTCCCTAACAGGCATTATGCCTTACTGGGCCGTTCTTTTTTAAGAGCGGCCCTTTCTTTTGTTAGGCGTTCGCGTTGTCCATCGCCTTCTTATAAATACTGTTCACCGGTTTTTCGAACAACCGCATCACCATCGGTTCAAAAAACTCCAGCGGCAGGCTGTTATATTCCGGGTCAAACGCGGGGCAGTCGTATTTGGCGATAAACTCTTCGGTCGCTGCGAAGTGCGGTTGGCCGCGGAATTGTTCGCGCATGTCGCGGTCCAGACCGAGGTGGTGGAAGAAGTTCACGCCCTGAAAAATGCCGTGATGCTTGACGATCCAATGGAGTTCTTCGGAGACAAAAGGCTGGATGATCGCGGCGGCAATATCGGGGTGGTTATACGCGCCCAGCGTATCGCCAATGTCGTGGAGCAGCGCCATGACGACATAATCCTCTGCACGGCCATCGCGGTGCGCGCGTGTTGCAGTTTGCAAGCAATGCGTCAGCCGATCGACCGGAAAGCCGGCATAATCGTCCTTTAACAACATCAGATGTTCGAGCACACGCGCCCCGCCGCTTTTGGCAAAGGGCACTTGTTCGGTCATGATGATCGCCCAGTCCTCTTGCGTGCTTTCCGACATATCGGTGAACGCTGCCCGTTCGTCGTGTGCGTCTGACATCGCCTGTTCTCCTCTGTTTCCTGTTGAAAGCTATGCTATCGGTGTCTGTCCGTTGAAACAAGGGCTTCAAGCGCAATCAAAATGGCGCTAGACTAATTTTATGGCTGTCCTTGACCTTGGTGAACAACCGTTTTTCGCGAACAAAAGCCGCGCGTTCTGGAACCTGCATGCTGCGGGTTGGGCAGGCATAACGGCGCTGTATTCGGTAACGGTGATTGCGAATAATCAACCTCTTAGCCGTTTGTTTGAGGTGCTGACATCGACATTAACCGGCTTTTCGATCTCGTTGCTGATGTCTGTGGTGTTCCGCTATGTGATCAACCAACGGCCGTTGGTGACCTGGGTTACCACCGTTGCTGTGGTGTTCAGCGCGACGATGCTTTACGCCTATATCGATACTTGGGTGTTGCAAACGATCCGCGAAGGTGCCGATGAATCGCCCTTTGCGCAGCTAATGGTGGCCGCCTTGTTCCGCGATGGTTTGTTGCTTGGCGGGTGGAGCGCGCTGTATTTTGCGATCAACTATTTCGTTCGCGCAGAGGAGCAGTCCGATCAGCTGATCCGGCTTGAGGCAGCCGCCACCAGCGCGCAGCTCACGATGTTGCGGTATCAGCTGAATCCGCATTTTCTGTTTAACACACTCAACAGCATTTCGACGTTAGTGATGTTGAAACGGACCGATCAGGCCAATGCTATGCTATCGCGGCTATCGTCATTCCTACGCTTTACGTTGATTAACGAGGCTGAGGCTAAAGTCACAATGGCGCAGGAAATCGATACACTGAAACTCTATCTTGATATTGAAAAGATGCGTTTTGAAGAAAGACTGCGGACCGAATTCACTATCGACGACGATATTGGCGATGCGCTGGTTCCGTCATTGCTTCTGCAACCCTTAGTGGAAAATGCGATCAAATACGCGGTCACGCCGCAAGAGGATGGCGCCGATATCTCGATCATCGCTCAACGTGCCGGTGATAGGCTTCGTGTTATCGTATCGGATAGTGGTCCGGGGTTGCAAGCGACCGCCCCCGATCCCAAATTCTCAACAGGCGTTGGTATGGCCAACACCCGCGAACGGTTGATTCAAGCCTATGGCGAGGATCAACGCTTTGATCATTATGCCCGAAGTGGCGGGGGTTTCGAAGTTGTGATAGAATTTCCATATCAGGTAAAAAATAGCGGGGGCGAAACGCAGGGGATTAGTGCACTGGACAGCCGGAGCACAGTCGCCTCACAAGGAGCAGTGAACGCATGAGCATCCGCACCATTCTCGTCGATGATGAAAAACTGGCAACGCAAGGCATGGAGTTGCGGCTTGCGCCGTTTGAGGATGTCGAGATTGTCGCTACATGCCTCAATGGGCGCGAGGCTATCCGCAAGATAAAAACGTTGAAACCCGATCTGGTGTTTTTGGATATACAGATGCCGGGCTTTGATGGTTTTTCGGTGGTCCAGGGCGTGATGGATATTGATCCGCCGTTGTTTGTGTTTGTTACCGCCTATGGCGATCACGCCATTCGTGCGTTTGAAGCGCAGGCGGTAGATTATCTGATGAAGCCGGTGGACCAAGACCGGTTGGCCGACACGATGGATCGTGTGCGCTGCCGCCTTGCTGACCGCCGGACGGCAGATGAGGTTGAACGTCTGCGGTCGGTTATCAACGAAGTCGCTCCCGATGCGGTCGGAAACATGCCCCCGCCCGACGAAGAAATGGCAACCAGCCGTTTTGAAAAGCTGATCAATGTCAAAGATCGTGGCCAGATTTTCCGTGTTGATGTTGATACGATTGAACGGATTGAGGCAGCGGGCGATTATATGTGCATCATCACCGCCGATACCTCGTTGATCCTGCGCGAAACGATGAAGGATCTGGAAAAACGCCTCGACCCGCGCACATTCCAACGTGTGCATCGGTCAAAGATTGTGAACCTTGATCTGGTGCGTCAGGTGAAGCCGCATACCAATGGTGAATGTTTTCTGGTGCTCGAATCCGGCGCGCAGGTGAAGGTTAGCCGGTCGTATCGGGATGTTGTGGCAAGGTTTGTGCATTGAGGCATTTATGACAGACACACGCAAAACAGCGGCCGATTTTCACCCGGCGATCCTCGAAATTTTCGATGGCTATGTCCACGGCAAAGTCAGCAAGCGGGAGTTTATTACCCAGGCCGGCAAATTTGCGGCAGCGGGTATTACCGGCGCTATGATTTATGACCAACTGCGGCCCGATTATGCGCTGGCGGCACAGGTTGCGGCAGACGACCCCACAATCATCACGCAGCGGCCCAGCGTGTCCAGTCCAAAGGGTAACGGAGCAATTGCAGGGCTGTTGGCGCGACCGGCCAAGGCCAAAGGCAAAATCCCGGCGGTGCTGGTGATCCACGAAAATCGCGGTCTCAACCCGTATATTGAGGATGTAGCACGGCGGCTGGCCAAGGCTGGCTATCTGGCCTTTGCGCCCGATGGCCTTACCTTGGTCGGCGGCTACCCCGGCAGCGATGACGAGGGCCGTAAACTGCAAGCGGCGCTTGACCCCAAAAAACTGTTTGAGGATTTCGTCGCTTCGTTCGATTTCTTGCACGACCACACACTGTCCACCGGCAAAGTCGGCGCGGTCGGGTTTTGCTATGGCGGCGGTATCTGTAACGCGCTGGCCGTGGCCTGCCCCGAATTGGCGGCGTCAGCCCCCTATTACGGACGCCAGCCCAAGGCCGATGAGGTGGCCTCCATCAAAGCGCCATTGCTGATCCACTACGCCGAGAATGACGAGCGCATCAACGGCGTGTGGCGCGATTATCAGGCAGCGCTCATCAAGCACAAAAAACAATACGCCACATACTTCTACCCCGGCACGCAGCACGGCTTCCACAACGATACGACACCGCGATACGACAAAGCAGCGGCGGAACTGTCATGGGACCGGACGTTAAAGTTTTTTGGGAAGCATTTGCGGTAGCGATTGGTTCCGCCGTCGGTCTTTGCGGCGTATAAGAAATTTCACGCGAAGGGACGCGAAGCGTGGCCAGCGATGACGCGGCATTATCAAATAGAATCTCAGAGAATTTGAGGGCCGCGAAAAATAGGATTGCCTATCGGCAAAGACTCTTCGCTCCTTCGCGCTCTTCGCGTGAAATTCTCTATCGCCGCTCCGCAAAAAACGCTTTCAACAACCCCGCCGCTTCATCCTCGCAGATCCCGCCATAGATTTCTGGCCGATGATGCACGGTTGGTTGCGCGAACAGCTTTGGCCCATGCTCGACTGCGCCACCTTTGGGGTCGCTTGCGCCGTAATACAGCCGCGCGATGCGGGCGTGGGCGATGGCTCCGGCGCACATCGCGCAGGGCTCGAGCGTTACCCATAGGTCGCAGCCGGTTAGCCGGTCTGTGCCGAGTGCTGCGGCGGCTTCGCGCAGCGCAATGATTTCGGCATGGGCGGTTGGGTCGTGCGTGCCGATGGGGCGGTTGGCGCCGCGACCAAGTATGACGCCGTCCTTGACACCAGCGCCCCGACCGGGACTTCACCCGCCTCTGCCGCTGCATGCGCAAGCGCCAACGCTTCTTGCATCAACGCCTTTGTTTGTTCCAGCGGCACTATTTTCCGGCGAAGTTTTTCGGCGCGGCATCGACGGTCGCATATTTGCCCGCTTGCACCTCTAGAACCTCCAGCATGCGTTCGGACTGGCCATTGGCGAAGAAACGGAACGCGCCATCGATGCCGATAAAGCCTTCGGGATCGGTCAAACGCGTCACGGGAAAGGCGGTACCGATTTTCCAGCTTTGCGCAACGCGGGCAATCAACAGTACCGAATCATAGCCAAGGCTGGAAATCCGCATGGGGGACTTGGCAAAGCGCACGCGGTATTTTTCGGCGTATTGGCGATAGGTTGCATCGGGAACAGCGGCAAACCAAGCGCCGCGCATCGGGATGCTGGCGGTCAGCGAGCTATCCACATTCCAGCGATCTGTACCAAGAATTTTGGCGGTCTTCACGCCGTTCCGGCGCAGCGCAGGCACAGTGGTGATCGCCACGCGGCCACTGTCAGCGATCAGCACCGCGTCCATAACGCCGGCAACTGCTAGTTTTTTCGTGGCCGCTTCGATTGAGGCTGCCGAACCATCAATTTCTTGGATCGACACCACTGTCCCGCCCACGGCACGGACAGAGTTGGTGATGTTCGATGATGCCCGCTGTCCGTACACATCCTTGGACACAATTCCCCCAAAACGGGTTTGGCCCATCGCAAACGCATATTTGACCACGCGGTCGATGGACTGGTTGGGCAGATGTCCCATCAGAAATACGTTGCGTCCGGCTGCACCTATATCGTTGGAGAAGCTGATAACGGGGACTTTGGCGGGGCCAGCGATAGTGGCCACCGCGATCACATCGTCGCTGCGCAAGGGTCCGAGGATCAGCTTGTTGCCATCGGCCACTGCTTTGCGAACCGCTGCATCAACGCCAAGTGCAGTGTCATAGCTGGTCATGCGGATCGTCGCATTGCGTGTATCGAGCATGGCTAAGGTGGTGGCGTTGGCAATCGATTGGCCAACTTCGGCATCAGGGCCGGTTAGCGGCAACAGCAAGGCAACGCGGTGCCGGTCATTATCGCCGAGCACAACATTATTCGGATCGGTCGATTCGACAGGCGGCGGGCCTTTGTCAGGAATCTGCCCACCTTTAGGGACAACCGACGAACAGGCCGCCAGAAACATGAGCATCATTAGTGCAAACAATCGCGTCAACGGCGATTGGTGTGCAGCTGTCCGTGCTTGCGGCATACCTGCGGTTGCTGCAATGGCTATATTCATGTCCCCGACCCTTCAAGATTTTGTTGCTTCTGACCCAGACAAAGTGGCGAATACAATCGATTCGGGGCTTTACATTGTCGCGACCCCTATCGGCAATCTGGCAGATTTGTCACAAAGAGCGATTGCTCTGCTGCGCGCTGCCGACATTGTCGCAGTTGAAGACAGCCGTGTGACGGGCAAGTTGCTGAACCATATCGGCCTAAAAAAGCGGATGCGTCCCTATCATGACCATAGCAGCGAGCGGGACCGTGAGGACCTTTTGGCCGCTGCACAAAACGGTGTTGTTGTGCTGGTGTCTGACGCCGGGACCCCGCTGATTTCCGACCCTGGATACAAGTTGGTGCGAGCGGCGAGGGAGGCTGGGATCGCCGTCTCGACAGCCCCCGGGCCGAGCGCTGCGATAGCGGCCTTATCGATCAGCGGCCTTCCAACCGACCGGTTTTTGTTTGCGGGATTTTTGCCGTCAAAAGCCAAAGCGCGAAGCACTGTGCTGGCCGAATTGGGCGATGTAAAATCTACATTGGTTTTTTATGAAAGCGGACCTCGGCTGGGTGCATCGCTTGCTGCGATGGCTAATGTACTGGGAAACCGCGACGCGGCAGTGGCGCGCGAACTGACCAAGCGGTATGAAGAAGTCGTCTGCGGCGGGCTTGACGAGCTTGCTGCGCGCTATGCTGATGAGGAGCCGAAGGGCGAGATTGTCGTCGTTATCGGCCCGCCTACGGAAAAGTCTGTTGAAACCGGTGATGTCGATGCGGCACTGCGTGAGGCGCTGGAGACTTTGCCGGTATCGAAAGCGGCGGGGCAGATTGCCAAACGCTTTGGGCTGGATCGCAGCGCGGTTTATACACAAGCCAGCGCGATTAAGTCCGGTCAATGAACGGCCGTTTTGAACGCGCTGAAAAACGCGGGCGGCGCGGCGAGACTATCGCGGCATGGTGGTTGCGCTTACAGGGCTGGCACATAGTCGGCGAGCGCGTCAAAACGCCGTGTGGCGAGGTCGATCTGATCGCACGGCGCGGCAAAACTTTGGCGTTTATCGAAGTCAAAACCCGCAAAAAGGACGCGGACTTGTCACTCGCTATCGACCACCCCCGCCTGCGCCGTGTGGCGGCTGCGGCAGACTTGCTCTATCCGCGCTATGCCAAAGGTGCGGAAAATGTGCGGATTGATGTGATATTGGTTGCGCCATGGCAATTGCCGCACCATCTGGTGAATGTCTGGCATGGGTAAAGAAAAGAGCAGTCGATGAGTGTGCGTGTTGCAGTGCAAATGGACCCGATGGACGGCGTCAATATCCATGGCGACAGCAGCTTTGCCCTGATGCTGTCGGCTCAGGCGCGTGGCTATGACATCTGGCATTATGATGTCGAAACGCTGACTTTGGACGCGAACGACCGGCTGACCGCGCTGGCGCATCCTGTGCATGATGTGCAGCGCGTGGCAGGGGCGCATTACCGTTTTGGCGAAGCGAAGCGGATTGATCTGGGGTCTGACATTGACGTTGTTCTGATGCGGCAGGACCCGCCCTTCCATGTCGGCTATATCACCGCAACGCATTTGCTCGAACGGATCGAGCATGAGACGTTGGTGGTCAACAACCCCGTCAGCGTGCGCAATGCCCCCGAAAAGGTGATGGTGCTCGATTATCGCCGTTTTATGCCGCCCACGTTGATAACGCGCAGCCAAGATGAAATTCGCGCGTTTCAACGCGAACACGGCGCGGTCGTTATCAAACCGCTGCACGGCAATGGCGGCAAAGCGATTTTCCGCGTGCCAGCGGAAGGCGACAATCTTGGCGCATTGCTGGAGGTATTTAACCAGACATGGCCCGAACCGCATATGGTGCAGCCGTTCCTGCCCGATGTGGCCAAAGGCGATAAGCGCATCGTGATGATCGATGGCGAAGTCACCGGCGCGATCAACCGCCGTCCGGGCGAGGGCGAGTTTCGGTCTAATCTGGCGGTCGGCGGCAGTGCCGAGGCGACCGAGCTAACGCCTAGGGAGGTAGAAATCTGTGCCGCGATGGGGCCACGTTTGAAAGAGCTCGGCCTGATTTTTGTCGGCATCGATGTGATCGGCGGACAGTGGCTGACCGAGATTAACGTGACGTCGCCGACGGGGATTGTGGCTATCGACCGGTTCAATGACACCGATACGCCGGGAAAAATTTGGGATGCTATCGGGCGGCGGTTGGCTGCTTGAGACAATCCCCTTCCAATTCACCGTTTGTGCTGAGTAGGTGCCGAGCCTTTAGGCGAGATGCCGTATCGAAGCGCCCTTCGATACACCCTTCAGCCTGCGGGTTGGCACTTCGCGCCGCCTTCGGCACCAGGGCATTCAGGGCAAACGGATTTTGTGGCTGCAATGGATGATTGGATAATCGATCTGGTCGATGCGACCCATTACTGGGGCGTCGCGTTCCTGATGCTGCTGGAGACGGTGTTTCCGCCGATCCCGTCAGAAGTGATCATGACCGTCGCGGGCGTATCGGCTGCGCGGGGGAATATGAATTTTGCAGGGGTGATCGCCAGCGGCACAGCGGGCGCTATGCTGGGCAATTGGTTGTGGTTTTGGCTAGCGATCAAATTTGGCGAAAAACGATTGCACCGGTTTATCGACAAGCATAGCCGCTTGCTGACGCTGGATTGGCAAGAGGTGGAGCGCGGCGAGGCACTGTTCCGGCGTCACGGTTCAATCATCGTGCTGGTGGCGCGGATGCTGCCGACGTTCCGCTCGCTGATCTCGATCCCCGCCGGATTGTTTGGCATGTCGCACAGACGGTTCCTTGTGTTCTCGACCATCGGCACGGCGGGCTGGAGCGCGGCGTTGGCGGGCGCAGGGTATTTTCTGGGATCGCAATTCGATGATGTCGAACGGATCATGGGGCCGCTTTCGACGGTGATTATAGCGGCGATTGTTTTGGGGTATGTTTGGCGGTTGTGGCGATGGAAGCCTACGCCCTAGGATGTGCGTTAAGATATTCATCCAGAAGCATTGCGGTATCGACTGCGGTATAGACTTGCGTTGATGACAGGCTGGCATGGCCAAGCAGTTCTTGTAGTGAACGCAAATCCGCACCACCAGCCAGCAAATGCGTGGCAAAGCTGTGGCGCAGGGCGTGCGGCGTTGTTTTTTCAGGCAGGCCCAGCCGCCTGCGCGCACCCTGCACCGCGCGGCGGATGAGCGCGGGGGAGAGCGCCCCGCCACGGCTGCCGCGAAACAGCGGTTCGCCTTTCGCTGGCGGGTAGGGGCATAGTTCCAAATAGCCTTCAATCGCTTCGCGCACATTGGCCAGCAACGGCACTTGCCGCATCTTATTACGCTTACCGGTGACGCGCAAAGTCTTGCCTAGCGGCAAGACGCCGCCGGTCAGCCCGGTCGCTTCGCTAACGCGCAATCCGCAGCCATAGAGCAGCAACAATACCGCCCAGTCGCGTGCGCCGACCCAACTGTCGCGCGCGCTATCGGCGGCGTCACCTGCAAGCGCGAGCACAGCTTCGGGATCAATCGGGCGTGGCAGGCTGCGCGGAACACGCGGGCCTTTCAGCAACGGGATGGCGGCGTCTTCGCCCAAAGCAAAGTGCAGGAAATTGCGGATGGCGGACAGTTCGCGGGCTGTGGAACGGTTAGTCAGGCCGTCTCCGCGCCGATAGGCAAGGAAAGCGCGTAGATCGGCGGCGGTCAGTTTTGCCAAAGCCGGACGGTCAATCGCGCCGCCCAGATGTTCGGATAAAAACGCAGTCAGCCGCTCCGCCGTCGCGACATAAGCGCGCACACTGTGTACCGAACGCCTGCGATTGTTCGCAAGATACGCGCGGTATTCAGGGATCAACGCATCGGCCATGTGGCGAT
>JANOTI010000088.1:0-8211 GCA_031416255.1 Sphingomonadales bacterium
CGAGCCGGTGACGGTGATTCTGTCCAAGCGCGGTTGGATTAAAGCGATGAAGGGCCATGCAGATTTGTCTGCAAAGGCCGATTACAAGTTCAAAGAGGGTGATGCGCTGGCACAGGTGTTCCACACCCAGACCACGGACAAAATCCTCGTCGCAACGGCCAATGGCCGTTTCTATACTGTGGGTGCCGACAAGCTGCCGGGCGCACGCGGTTTTGGCGAACCGCTGGGTACGATGATCGATATCGAGGCAGGCAACGACGTTTTGTTGCTTCTTCCTGTTGTTACAGGGGCACGGATGTTGCTTGCGGCCTCGACTGGCAAAGGCTTTATCTGCCGGATGGAAGATGTTGTTGCCGAAACCCGCAAAGGCCGCGGCGTGGTAACATT
This sequence comes from Sphingomonadales bacterium, assembly GCA_031416255.1. GTDB lineage: Bacteria > Pseudomonadota > Alphaproteobacteria > Sphingomonadales > Sphingomonadaceae > Sphingorhabdus_B. The sequence goes on from JANOTI010000088.1 coordinate 388, forward strand.
AAAGCCGGGGGCAAGGTTGCAAGTGATCCGGCCAGCGCCTGTTGAGGCCGCAGATGAAGCTGTGTCAAAGGACCAATATGTTGCGGTCGTCGGTGAAAATCGCAAGCTGGTAATATTTCCGATGAGCGAAATTCCGGAGATGGCAAAAGGGCAGGGAGTGACTTTGCAGCGGTTTAAGGATGGCGGCTTGTCTGATGCGATCTGTTTCCGGCTTAGCGAAGGCTTAAGTTGGGCGATGGGTGGCGAAGGCAATCGAACCCGAACCGAAACAGACTTAACCCAGTGGCGCGTTGCCCGTGGAGCCGCCGGTCGGCTTCCACCGCAAGGATTCCCGCGTAATAATCGTTTTGATTAACGCGATGAGCCGAGAGCATTAACCTTTTGTTTTGCACATTCGGTGTGACAATATTTTACTGGTTTGCATTACCAAGACCGTAATGAAGCAATATTGTAGTTCCGATTTTATGAATGCCGAACCCGCCAGCCTCTCGGCAAAGCTGGTGGCTCGGACGTTACCAGATGTGAAGGGCGCCGATCATGCTTGGCTTTCTACACTTCCGATTCCGGCTGCAATTTTTCGTGTAAATGTCGGGCGGCCTACAAAACTGGCATCGAATAATCATTTTGACCAACTGGTGCAAAGCGCCGGTGGACCAAATGATCTGGACACTAGCGATTTTGCCGATTGCATCATGACAATGATCGAATCCGGCCAGGAAACCCATTTTGCCGCATGGCAATCTGCGGACCGGGTCAACCGTTGTGAATTGGAAATTAGCATTGCTCGCTTTGGCGAGAATCGCGATCTTTATCTTGCGTCCGTCGTGAACCGAACGGCGGAAGCTGTAAGCCGAACCAATTTACGCCGCGAAATGATGAATGACAGCCTGACCGGCTTTTTTAACCGGTCTGGATTTGAAGACCGCATCGAGGAACTCGTCGCTGGTTTGGATAAAGGCAGTCGCTTTGCAATCATCATTTTTGATTTGGCCAGATTCAGCAGGATCAATGAATCGGTCGGCGTAATAGCGGGTGACGAACTGATTATCACAGTGGCGCACAGGCTGAATTCCAGGCTGCGCGATAAAGAACAACTCGCACGGTTGAACGGCAACGAATTTGCACTGTTTGCGCGGCTGGACTCAGAGGCTGCAATCGAATCAATTGCCCACCGGGTGTCGCAAGCGTTCACAGATCCATGCAAGCTGTCGAACCTTGAAATTCAAATTGAGTGTGCAACGGCAGCTGCGGTTGGCGTGGTTGGCCGCGATGATCCAATGGACACGCTGCGGCACGCCCAATTCGCGATGAAGCGGGCAAAGAAAACGCAACGGTTAGAGCTATTTTCAAACGAGACTTTAACACACGCCACTAACCGCTTCGCCATGGAAACTGACTTGCGCCGCGCCATTGCATCTGGCGCGCTTGATTTGCATTACCAACCTTTGATTGACTTGGAAACCGGCGAGCTTAGCGGCTTCGAAGCGCTCGCTCGTTGGGACCATCCCGATCATGGTTGGATATCGCCGATGGATTTCATTCCCGTTGCCGAGGAAAGCGGCTTGATTGTTCCTTTGGGCCGTTGGGCACTTGATCGTGCCGCGCAAACGGTCGCGCAATGGGATCGCCGTGCCGGACGCGAATTGCCTTTTCGGATTTCGGTCAATTTGTCAGTCGTTCAGCTGCAACGCGACGATGTCGTTATGGCTGTCGAAGATGCGATCAGAGGCGCGCAAATCGCTGGAAACCGGTTGACGCTGGAATTGACCGAAAGCGCGTTCGTGGACGATCCAGACGGTGCACGAATGATATTGGAAGCGCTCAAATCGCTTGATACCAATTTGGCGATGGACGATTTTGGAACTGGCTATTCAAACTTGGCCTATCTGCAAAAACTTCCCATCGATGTGCTCAAAATCGACCGAAGTTTTGTGTCGGATATGCATGCGAACCGCGACAATCATGCCATTGTGAGTACGATTTTGTCACTGGCCAGCGCACTTGGTATGAAGACTACCGCCGAGGGTGTGGAAACGGCCGAAATATCGACGGCGTTGAAACAGCTTGGATGCACCAACGCTCAAGGCTATTATTTTGCCCGACCGCTTGCTTTTGATGCGGCCTATTCTTTCTTAGCTGAGAGCCATTCGGTAACCAGCTGATCGGCGATTGCCTGCGCCCGGACGACACCGGGAAAATCCTCATCTATCCATTTCTGTTCAACCGTCCGCAAAGTAAGCGCAACTGCTGGACTCTTGGGCAATCCACGGGCAACCAATTCACCACCTTTAATGGGAAAAATAGGCGGCGACCAATCGGCCAGCGCGTTTATTCCGGCCTGCCAATCTTCGTCAGAGCCGTGCAACAGGAACATATCAGCAGCCATCGCAACGCCGTACCGATAACCCAGTGCTTTGGCAGTGCCGCTTCTGGGAGAAGTTTGGCTCAGCCGTTCTGATAGCTCAACACGGGTTTTGTTCGACAGTTTCAGCCTTGCAGCGACCTGTTCAGCAATAGCTTTGTCATCGGGCAACACCGCATTGAGGCGGCGGACGGATTTTGGATCCACTCCGGCCTTGGCTTCGCGTGTCAAAAGCCGTTGCAAGCGACGTTCCGCGTCTGCACTAATTTCGGGCAAAAATGCCGCGAAGATAGTGTGTTTTATCATCAGGTGTACGGAGCCGCTGGGATCAGAAAGAGCCAACAATTTTAGCAATTCATCGGCAATCCGTTCACGCGATAAAGCCATCAAACTTTTCGCCGCTGCTTCACACGCGGCTATCGCATCAGCATCCGGTGCCGATTTGCCGAAACGGGCATAGAAGCGGAAATAGCGCAATATGCGCAAATGGTCCTCGGTTATGCGCGCAGCTGGCTCGCCTATGAAGCGGACGATACCCGCTTTCAGATCATCCAGTCCGCCAAAATAATCGAAAACTTCTCCGCTGTCGGGATCGGCGTACAGCGCATTGATGGTAAAATCGCGCCTCGCGGCGTCTTCTTGCCAATCGGTTGAAAATACGACCGTCGCTCTGCGTCCATCGGTTGAGACGTCGCGGCGCAAGGTGGTGACTTCAAATGTTTTTCCGCCTGAGACAGCGGTTATCGTGCCGTGGTCGATACCTGTTGGCACAGCTTTAATCCGCGCCGCTTCAAGATTACGGACGACTTCATCCGGGGTCAGAGCCGTGGCAAGATCAATATCGGCTACGGGTAATCCAAGCAGCCCATCGCGTACAGCGCCACCGACAATTCGGGGTCTCTTTCCGTTAACGCTAAGCGCTGCAACAACGGCTTTTAGTTCCGTCGAATGGAGCCACGAGGCATCGGTTAGCAAAACTCCGCTCATCCGCTAATCCTCCGCGCCAGATTGGCGATGATCCCTGCCGTCACGCCCCAAATTCTCCGTCCCTGCCACGTCATATCATAATAATGGCGGTTTTTACCCTGCCAGATTCCGTGTCGCCTTTCCAAGTTGGCGGGATCGAGCAGGAAAGCTAGCGGTACTTCGAACCAATCGGATACTTCCTCGGGATTGGCGATCAGTGGCAAATCGGGCGGGATGATCCCGACCACAGGAGCAATCCGATAGCCGCTGCCGGTGAAATAAATGTCGGTTTCACCCAACACGTTGACATGCGCGCGCGGCATCGCGAGTTCTTCCTCCGCCTCACGCAACGCGGCTGCAACGGCATTGCCATCTTCGGCATCAATTTTGCCGCCGGGAAAAGCGACTTGCCCAGCATGGCTGCGCAACCAATCGGGGCGCTGCGTCAGGATAACCCCTGGTTCTGTACGGTCGGTAATCGGGATCAGAACAGCGGCCTCGCGATAGTCGCGTTCTATATCAAGATGGCGCTCATCTTCGATTTCGATGCTGCGCGCAGGGTCAAGTGCAGCAACAATTTCGGCGCGCCAGCTCATTCTTCCTGCCCGATTGGGAAGAATGAACCTCTGCTCCATAATCCAAGCGGCTCGTTGTTTTCAGCAAGAGCCATCTCAGCCAATTCATAATATACGGAACGCGCAAGTTTCGCCCATAACCCGTCGCGGACGTGGAGATAGGGCAGGGGGCGGAACTCTAAACTATGGTCAGCATCGGCAATAACCAGATCGTCGCTGTTCAAACGAAACGCCATTGCGCGCTGGTCGCCCGCACCTTCGTTGCGCACTTCAACCGCGATAAATGGCGCGTCTTCAACTTCAATCGATAATCGCTCATGGGGCGTGACAAGCCAGAAGCTGCCGTTGTGTTCGCGGCGCAGCAGGCTGGAAAACGCCCGCACCATTGCCGGTCGCCGGATTTCGCCTCCTTGGTGAAACCAGCGGCCATCCGCCGCGATCCGCATCTCACTATCGCCTGAATGTGTTGGATGCCATTCATTAACTGGCGGCAGTTTGCGGTCGGCAACAAGTTTTGCGATTTCGCTTAAGCCCAAAGAGGCCAGTTCGGGCGGCGGTTCATAGGGCATCGGCGCGCTCCAGCATGCCTATTGCAGGCAATGGATAGCCTGAAGGATTACGTACCAACAGCCGTTGCGGATCCCACGGTCCGGGCATTTCCCATCCAACCGTGACACTCGCGCTAAAGCCAAAGCGTCCATAATATTCTGAATCGCCGACCATCACCATTGGGGGTTCGGATAAATGACCCGCTGCTTCCAACATCGTCTGCATTAACCGGCTGCCATGCCCTTCGTTCTGGCGATCAGGATGGACCGCGACAGGGCCTACAAGGACCAAACGAGCGGATGCGATGCCAACTGCCCAGCACTGTATGCAAGCAATTGGCTGTAGGCCATCCATAATAGCAAAGGACAAAGCAGCGATAGGTTGGCTTCCCAAGCGCAACCGGTATGCGGTTTTTAGGTGGCGGTCTGTGCCGAATGCCGCATCGAGCAAAGCCTCAATTGCGGTTGGTGACGCAGTGTTGAGCGGAACCAATTCAGGCATCAGCTGCGCTATCCGTTTTGGGCAGCAGAAACAGCGCCAGCAATGCAGTCCCGCCGATGCACGCTGCGATCAAATAGGGCGCGCCTGGAAAACGGATTGCCGTACCGGCCTCTGTAAAGGCTGCAAGCGTGAAATTGAAGGTAAACTGCGCCAACATCATCGCCAAGGCCGACAAGCTGCCAACTAGCCCTTGCAATTCCCCTTGCTGCGACGCTGGCGTGCGTTTCGACATCATCGCGTTAAGCGAGGGAGGCCCCAGTCCCGAAAAGCCGTTCACCAGAAATAGCGCCAAAATGATTCCGCCATACGGAATGAAAGCAACACACAGATAGCCGAAAATCCCACTAGCCATACCGATATAGGCAGTTTGCCGTTCACCAAAGCGTGCAATCGCAGGTCGGATGACAAAGGCCTGAAACACCACCATCGATACGCCGACTACGCCCAGCGATATCCCGACCATCCGGCTGTCCCATCCATATTGGATCGGAGCGAAAAACGACCAGCTGGCAGGATAGACGTTGGCGGCGATTGCCCAGAGGAAATAGATCAAGGCTATTGGAATAATGCCGTTGATCCGGCGCAGCGCGGCAAAGGCGCCCAACGGGTTTGCGCGTTTCCATTCAAAGGGCCGCTGCTGTTCTTTCGCCATCGTTTCCGGAAACACGAACCAGCCGTAGATTCCGTTAGCGATGGCTAGGCCGCCAGCCACGAAAAACGGAATGCGCGGTCCAAATTCACCGAGAAAGCCGCCAAGGACAGGGCCGAACATAAAGCCCAATCCGAAGGCTGCGCCAACTTTACCAAAACTAGAGGCGCGATCCTCTGGCGCGGACATATCTGCCATCGCGGCATTGGCTGGACCGAATACAGCGCCAAGGCCACCTGCTAGCGCACGGCCCACAAATAGCCAGCCAATCGATGGAGCAAAACCCATCAACAAAAAATCGGCACCAAAGGCAAAAAGCGAGATCAGGAAAATCGGGCGGCGACCAAAGCGATCGCCCAAATTACCGACCATTGGCATGAACAGGACCGAGAATAGTCCATAAGTCGCGCCGATCCAGGCACCAATCCGTGCAGCCTCGGCCGCGCCTACATCTGCGAGATGGCGGATCAAATCGGGCAAAACCGGTATGATAATGCCAAACCCAAGGGCATAAATCAGCACCGTCAACAAAACGAAGCTGCTGGCGCGCTTTTTTGCGGTTTGGTCCATGGTTATGCCTGCCGTCATTGCGGGGGCATTGTCAGCGGTGTAAAGGTTTGTCCATGTTTATTGCAAAGACAAAGCCGCTTAGGCTAAGCCTATGGCAACGAGGGTAGGAGCATCACTATGACCGAACAAACAGACAGCGTTATAGAAGAAGCTATGGCTGTAGAAACATCACCGGAAAATGCGACGGCTGCTTCCTCTACAAATCCATCGGCCTGGGCCGGAAAATTGGTACTTGCACTGGCATTGATCGCTGCCTTTATCGGCTTTGCTGGTCCTGTTGGTGCTGGTTGGGGGTTGTGGGATTGGCAGTCCGGTCTTGGAAGCCTGCGCTATTCTTTTTATCTCGCCGTATTCGCTCTGTTGCTGGGGCTGTTTTTTGGTTGGCTGAATAAAAAACGCGGTAAAAATGCGACGAAATCATTTCGTATCATGGGGATGATTGTAGCGCTGGGCTATGCCGGCTGGATGCTTAGCTGGGTGTACACTGCGCGTTCGGTCCCCGCGATCCATGATGTGTCCACCGATCTTGCCGACCCGCCGCAGTTTCGGATGTTGGCTTTGCGCAGCGACAATCTGGACGATGTACCGGGCGCTGATGTTCCGGAGATGAAGGGGCTTAATCCCCAGCAGCGTTGGGAATCGCTGCACCGCAACGCCTATGGTGATGTCCGGACTGTGCGTATGAGCGAACCAGTGGTCGATGTTATTGCCAAGGCCGAACGTCTCGCCAAAGCGCGCGATTGGGATGTAGCCATCGCCGATCCTATCGAGGGCCGGATTGAGGCAACTGCAACCACCGCATTGTTCCGGTTTAAGGACGATGTTGTCCTGCGCGTCCGCCCATCCGAGGATGGCAAGGGTAGCGTTGTTGACATGCGTTCCGTCAGCCGTGTTGGCGTCAGCGATTTGGGCGTGAACGCAAAACGCGTGCGTGCTTTCCTCGCTGACTTATCGGGGACTGTGACCGCTGGCTAACCTGCCTTAGGCGTTAGTTTTAACAAGCGCCCCTTTTCGCCGTCCTCCAGCAGCCAGACTGCACCGTCGGGGCCTTGTTCAACTTCGCGAATGCGGGTGCCCATTTGCCAATGATCGGCTTTGGTTGCCGTTTCTCCGTCAAGTTTGACGCGGACCAATGACTCGCCGCCAAGGCCGCCGATGAACATCGAACCCTTCCAGTCGGGGAACAGCGTGCCGTTGTAATGCATCAATCCGCCGGGCGAAATGGCTGGCACCCAAAATGCCTTGGGCGGTTCAAAGCCGTCGCCTTCTTTGTGGTCAGGAATATCCTTGCCGTCGTAATGATTGCCGTTGGATACTTTGGGATAGCCATAATTGGTTGCGGGTTTGACAAGGTTCAGTTCGTCGCCGTGACGCGGGCCCATTTCCTGATTCCACAATTGGCCTTTGTCATCAAAGCTAAGCCCCAAAGGGTTGCGATGGCCGAGCGACCAGATTTGCGACTTCACAGGATTGGCAGCGTCGTAAAACGGATTATCTGTCGGCACAGTGCCATCGGGGAATAAGCGCACGACTTTACCCAGATTGCTGTTCATATCCTGTGCTGGATCGAATTTCTGGCGTTCGCCCGACGCAATAAACAGATATTTGCCATCGGGTGAGAAAGCGAGGCGGTGGCCGTAATGACCGCGGCC
>JANOTI010000089.1:0-6390 GCA_031416255.1 Sphingomonadales bacterium
GCTTTGATATGTTCGCCGCGTAACAACGCCGACGCCGATTTTTGGCCAAAGGTTGGGTCTGCCTCTAAACAACCATCGAAACGGATCGCACCATCTTTCTCCTCCCAGCCGTCAGCCAGATGAAAGAACGAGAATGCTGGTAGTTCAAAAACGCGGCGTTTGCTGAAATCATCTTTGTCGAGGACCAGAACTTGCGTGCCCATTTCGGGCTTCCAAACCATTCCTGTTGAAAGCGGAAATTTGAATTCTTCCTGCACCCATGGTTGCAAAACAAAAATAAGATGACGCTTTGTGGTGGTGAAATCATGAAAATAGCTTTTGCGATCCAGCGAAACCATTTCCGCCTTGGCCAGACTTCCATCGGGGTTAAGTTTCCACACAAAAGTATTTCGTCCGTTACCGCCAAAGTTCCAAACTGTGCCATCACGATCAACGCGTGGATGTGCCGAAAACGGCATTTGCTTCAGGTCGCGACGAAACGTCTTTGGCCCCTGAGTCGCGAGCGTATCCGCGTCAAGCATCGTCGCCGATCCCCCCTCCCACAATGCGTATAACTGACCGCTATTGACCAGCACGCTGGTGTTTGCCGAGTTTGCATCGTCCGGCCCGTTGACCACCGCGCCGGCGCGCTGTGGACTGCCAAAGCCTGGCTGAACGATGGCATTCAATTTTGTCTCCAACCGCCGTTTAGGAGTATCGACAAAACGTGCCGCTAGCGTCGCTTTGCCATCTTGCACATTCCAACGGCGAACCAACCCATCACCGTCGAACCAATGCCCTGACGCACTATCGCCTCGCCGGAACTTTGCGGGGCCATTGCGGAATAAAGTGGTAGAAAGCCCCACGGGCACTTTTCCCTGCACCAGTGATAGTGTTTCTTGCGGTACATCGCCCTCAACATCCGCCACGCCCAGCGTCCATCCCGAAGGGGTAGCCCCGGCAAGAGCCATATCAGGCGTGATAACAGCAGCGCCCGCAATCAGGCTGCTTCCAAGAAATTGGCGGCGGTCAAGGTTGGTCATAGCGATCCCTTTCGTTTACTTGATTTCAATGCTGTGGCTGTTGTCGCCAGCTTTTACCTCAAATGAAGCATCTACCCATTTTGCCGGACCCATATTGCCAACAGCGTTGTTGGAAAATGCAAAGGGTTCGGTCGGCATGCCGTATGGGTTGGTGCCCATTGCGCCATCGCCGTCGATGTCGTGGAACGATTTAACCGCATAACGCCCCGGTTTTAATCCCGCCATCTGGGTTGCGATTTCGGCTTTATCGGCTTTGATCATGATCATCCGAACAGGCGCTGCTTTGTCGTTATAGGCATTTTCGCTATCAACCAATACGCCCATTATGGAGCCCTCGGTTTCTGCAATGCCTGTAAAGTTCAGAGTCAATTTAGCAGTGTCATCTTGCGCAACAGCGGTTGCTGAAAAACTAAGGCCGATCATGGCGATTGCGGTGAAGATGGATTTGAATTGGTTCATGTCGCTTGCTCCTTATTGGGTATTTGCTAGAGATGAACACCAGATGACAGCGACCGCGCACCTTAACAAATCACCTTACGCAAACGGCGGGGAAACTTTCGTCAGATGACCAAAAATGCCGTTCACGCATCGCCAATGGTGACTCAAGATACGCCAAGGGCAGTAGGTTTCGGCGTCCGTCATCAACGCAGCTATATCTTGGCGATTGGAATCGGTGTCGTAATGGCAATCATCGCGCCATTGCAGACTGATGAAATCGGGTTGATCCAACGTCTGGCCTATTGGCAGATCCTGATGCTGTCGGGTGCGACGCTCGGCCTTGGCGTTACAGAGCTGGTTGAGCGCTGGGGACAACTGCGCAATTGGCCATGGTTGGAAGTCCCCTTAGTCGGCACACTGATCGCTTTGCCGCTCACGTTGATTGTTATGGGCACGGGCGCACTGTTTTTTGGAACGCAGGCGAGCGACGTATTCCGGTTTGGCTATAATTTCGGCGTTACGGCTTTGATAAGCATTGCAATCACCGCTCTTGGTCACGCGATCAACGGGAACAAAGATACTGCGCCACAAATTCTGTCCAGCGTAGCCCAGGTCATGCAGACGCAGCTGCGGCCAGAACCTTTCCGCTTCACCGAACGTCTCCCCTTGCCGTTGCGCAGCTTGCCCGTAATCGCACTACACGCCGAGGACCATTATCTTCGCGTACATTTGCAAGGCGGCCAATCAACGCTGATCCTGATGCGCTTATCCGATGCTATAGCAGAATTGCCTACCAACATCGGAGCTCAAACGCACCGCAGCTGGTGGGTGGCAAAGAATGCTGTTCGGAGCGTTGTCAAGAGTGATGGACGCGCGACCTTGAAACTGGACCACGCGATAGACGCTCCGGTCAGCCGCTCCTACTATAAGTTGCTGGGGGATGCTGGCTGGCTGACCTAAAATCGGTCCTAATCCCCCGTCGCCCAAACAAACGGCGTTAGTCCCCTTTCCCGCTCATTAAACACCAGCACTCTCCCCGCAGGTGGCGCGCTGCGTTGGGGGCAATCGGGGCGGGTGCAGGCTCGGCAGCCTAAGCCTATAGGTGTTGCGGGGCCTCCGGTTAAGTCAATCCCGCGGGCGGCGGCCAAGGGTGCGGCGAGGCTGGCGTCTAGCCCTAGCCCAACGACAAACTCTGCACGGATCGCGCCTTCGGGTCTGGCTTGGGGCTGGACGGTGCGGGCGATGGTGAACCATCTGGTAGCTTGGCGGGTGGCTTGGCCACTGTCTGCTGACGTATCTTCCAATTCGACGAGATCTTTGACTACTGACCCAGGGCGGTCGAACGCGGCGTGCAGCCCCCACAAGGGGCAACGCGCGTCGGTTTCAACCAGTGGCGATCCGCTTGCGCCGGCGTAGCGTTTTGAACTTTGCCCTGCCCGGTCGATGCGCAGCATAAAAAATGGCAATCCCCGCGCACCCACGCGCTGCATCGTTGTTAACCGGTGTGCGACCTGTTCAAATCCAGCGCCAAATCGGCGTTGCAGCAATTCGATGTCATAGCCGGTGGCTTCGCAAGCGCGCAGGAAACGGGCATAAGGCATCATGATCGCGGCGGCAAAATAGCTGACAAGATGGCGGCGGTAGAACCGTTCGCTGGCGCGTTCGGCAAAGTTTGCGCCTTTAACCAGACCGTCAATTTCGGCGCGTGCTTCTAATGTCGCTAACTCGCTTGCGGCGGCAAAGGTGCGGCTGGCCGGATCAAGCAATTCGGACAGTTGCAGTTGGCGGGCATGAAGATCAAGCCGTTTGAGTTTGTCGGTCAGCACTTCGACGGGCAATATGCGGATGCTCAGTTGATGCTTCACGCGCAGCCGCTCTGCAATCGCACCATATAAATCGGCGCTGGCAAGGCGCAGTTCGTCAGCCAGCGTTTCGGCTTGCACGTCCATATCGGCAAAATGGTTGCGCCAGCGTTCAATCTCGGTGCGGACCGCAGCAATGGCGTCGGCCTCTTGCGCGGTTGGGCCACCTCCGCCCGACAGCCGATCGAACGCGCGAGCAAAGGCTTCGGCAGCATCGGGGGCGGCGGCAATCCAATCTTCCAATTGCAGCCGGTCGAGATTGAGGTCCGCGAACAGCGGGTCGGATAGCCGGCGTTTGAGTGCCTCCACCCCGCCACCGGGGGTTGCACCGGTCAAGGTGCGCGCGTCAAAATCAAACCGTTCGGCAAGGCGTAGCAAGATTGCAGCCGTCATCGGCCGCTGGTTGCGCTCGATCAGGTTCAGGTAACTTGCCGATACCGCTAGCGTCTCGGCCATTGCAGTTTGGGTTAAGCCATTGGCGCGGCGGATGCGGCGGACAGCGGCTCCGGCGAAAAGTTTTTGATCTGCCATTAGCAAACTAATGTCATAATTATTACAATATGACAAGAGTTTTGCCATATGTTGCAACGCACACACAACATTTATGACAAAATTGATTCGCGTATGTGCGCAACTTTCGTCAGCTTGCAAACATATCAACTCTCCCCAGCAAGGATTTGTCAAAATGACCTATCAAACCGAAATCTCCACCGCCAGCCAACTCATCGGCGCGCAAAACGGCACATGGGATTCCATCAGCCCCGAAGCTGTGGCGCGTATGCGTTTGCAAAACCGCTTTCAAACCGGCCTCGACATTGCGCGCTACACTGCTGCGATCATGCGCGACGATATGGCCGCCTATGATCGCGATCCATCGCAATACACGCAGTCGCTTGGCTGCTGGCATGGCTTTATCGCCCAGCAAAAGATGATCTCGGTTAAAAAGCATTTTGGCACCACCAAAAGCCGCTATCTGTATCTCTCGGGTTGGATGATCGCCGCGTTGCGCAGCGAATTTGGCCCTCTGCCCGATCAATCGATGCACGAAAAGACCAGCGTTCCTGCGTTGATCGAGGAGCTTTATACTTTCCTGCGTCAAGCTGACGCCCGCGAACTAAACATCCTGTTCCGCGACCTCGATAAAGCGCGCGATGCGGGTAATGCAGCCGCCGAAGCGGAATTGATGGGCAAGATCGAGAATTACGAAACACACGTCGTTCCCATCATCGCCGACATCGACGCCGGTTTTGGCAACGCAGAAGCCACGTATTTGTTGGCGAAGAAGATGATCGAAGCCGGCGCTTGTGCGCTTCAAATCGAAAACCAAGTTTCCGACGAAAAGCAGTGCGGGCATCAGGACGGAAAAGTGACTGTTCCGCATGAGGATTTCTTACAAAAGATCCGCGCCTGCCGCTATGCGTTCCTCGAACTCGGCGTCCCCGATGGCATCATCGTTGCGCGTACCGACTCGCTCGGCGCTGGCCTGACCAAACAGATTGCGGTTTCCAAAGAAGCAGGCGACCTGGGCGATTTGTATAACAGTTTCCTTGATTGTGAAGAGATTGACCCGAGCACAGCGCAAAATGGCGATGTCATATTGAACCGCAACGGCAAGTTGCTGCGTCCAAAGCGTTTGCCATCGAACCTGTTCCAGTTCCGCTCTGGCACTGGCGAAGACCGCTGCGTGCTCGACTGCATCACTTCACTGCAGAACGGTGCGGACCTGATCTGGATTGAAACCGAAAAGCCACATATCGAACAAATCGCTGGCATGGTTGACCGTATCCGCGAAGTCGTTCCCAATGCCAAGCTTGCCTATAACAACTCGCCGAGCTTTAACTGGACGCTGAATTTCCGCCAGCAAGTGTTTGATGCTTGGGCTGGTGAAGGAAAAGACGTGTCTGCCTATGACCGTCCAAATCTGATGAGCGCATCCTATGACGATACCGATCTGGGCATCGAAGCGGATAAGCAGATTCAAAACTTCCAACGCGATTCGGCGAAACGTGCCGGGATTTTCCATCACCTGATCACGCTGCCAACTTATCACACGGCGGCCCTAAGCACCGATAATCTGGCGAAAGACTATTTCGGCGAAATGGGCATGCTCGGCTATGTTGCCGGTGTCCAACGCAAGGAAATCCGCCAAGGCATCGCGTGTGTGAAGCATCAGAACATGTCGGGCTCAGACATTGGTGACGAACATAAGGAATATTTCGCTGGTGAAGCTGCGCTGAAGGCAGGCGGCGCAGACAATACGATGAACCAGTTCAGCCAAGCGGCCTAAGGTCGCTATAAAAGAAAGGATTATCGCAATGACCGAACCATCCCGTTCCCGCGCCGTTCTTTCGAGCGAAGACTTCAAGCTGCTGCGCAAAGCGTTGGAACATTATCTGCCAACGGTTGCCGACAGCGAAGATGGCAAGAAATTTGCGAGGCTTTACCATCGCCTCGGTAGCGCCATGGGCCGCTAACACCTGTTTTCCTGGGGAGGAAAAACCGCCTCGTGCCGCCGGTAGCAATACCGGCGGCTTTTTTCTAGCCTGCTGCGCATGCGCCTTGCTAGACCATGCCAACGATTTATTAACCGTGAAACCGCTATGTAGAATGCTCATAAAGAAGGCGCGCATGGCGGATTGACTGCATGGACAATATTTTAAAACTCACTGTTGGCTGTTTGGGCGTGGTCGGGCTGATCGTGATGGTTATGCCCAATTCTGACCCGTTGGCGGCAACAAAAGTCGATGCTGACAGCGCAGATCCTGTCATTAGCGTAGGTACGCCGCCTCCACCAGCCACAACAGCTGCGCCTGAAGTACAACCAGCGCCAAGCGAATTTGTCGTCGACGATTATGACATCGGCAATTTTGGTCAGCCGATGGTTGACCCGACTCCGCCCGCACAACGAAACATGATTGCCCAGCAGCAACAAATTCAGCAGCAGCAACAACAACAGCAGGTATTTGGAGAGAGCAGTAATCCGATTACTGGCCAGCAGCCCATTGCTAGAGCGGATTACACCGGATCGGTGGGGCCGCCGCCACCTCCGCTGCTTCCCGGAAATTGAT
>JANOTI010000090.1:0-9841 GCA_031416255.1 Sphingomonadales bacterium
TAAGCGCAGGCGAAACCAACGCCCGCGACCACATGCCGCCGAAAATGTTGAGCAAGTTAATCGGCATGGGACTGGTCTGATTGCGTCGCTGTTAGCGAATGGCTAAGGCTTTGTGGTCAATGGGGGAAATATGAGCAACACCGCTACACTCAGCCATCTCGACAAGGCGAGTACTACGAAGAAATTTCCAGGGTTCTGGGCGTCTATCGGCTGGGCAATCACCTTTTTCATATTACAGGGCATTGCAGGTGCAATTGCGATAATGGCTGTTGCTGATGGGCGACCTTTGCAGTCTGTGATTACGGATTACAAACTGATTGCCTTACCCACGATGTTGGCGACCATTGTCTCCGGCATTCTCTACGTTGTTTTATTGCATTTATATTTGCGTAAAAGTGATCGCTATGCGTGCATCGGGCTGACCCGTTGGAGCCAGTTATCGTTAAACAAAACGCTTGGTTTAGCCGTTGTGCTGATCGGTGCAGGTCTTGCGATCAATTATCTTTACACCGAGTTTGTCATTCCGGGCGTCAAAATGCAGGATCAATTACGGCTATTGATTGCTGGGATACCCGATAATGCGGTGGGAAAAATCACACTGTTCATTACCGTGGTTATTATGGCGCCAATAACCGAGGAGCTGGCTTTTCGAGGGATACTGCAAAATGGCCTGAAAAACTGGATGCCGATCTGGTTGGCGATTCCCTTATCGTCGATGGCTTTTGCTGCCGCGCATAATGACTATTACGCGTTTCCTGTTCTTACATTCATGGGCATGATGTTTGGCATATTGTATTACAAGACTGGGTCATTGCGCGCCAATATCGCGCTGCATGCGCTTAACAATGCGGCGGCTCTGGCGTTAGGCTGAAATAGAGTTACCCTTAACCCCCCCCAACCCGTTTGTGCTGAGTAGCTGCAGAGGACGCAGTCCGAAGTAGCGCATCGAAGTACCCGTTGCACACTCCTAGCCCTTCGATACGGCACTTCGCTTCGCTCTGAACCTACTCAGGGCAAACGGTTTTTTGGGGTTGGATTAAGCAGCCTGCTTTGCCAAAGTCTTCTCGATCACCCGCGCGAACGTCTCGGCACTTTGCGCGCCAGGGACCATGAAGGCGCCGTCAAAGATGATTGCGGGGACGCCCGAGATATTTTCGTCGCGCCAATAGGTTTGTTCTCCGCGCACTGCGCCGGCCAAGGCTTCGTCGGCCAGCCAACTTTGCGCTTCGTCGCGGTCTATCCCGACGCCCGCTGCAATATCCAGCAGCACAGCCTCATTACTGACATCCAACCCTTGTTGGAAGTAAGCAGCAAACAGCGCGAGTTTCAAAGCGGTCTGTTTCTGCCAACCATGCACTTCACCTGTCTTGGTCAGCAGCTTATGCGCCGCGAACGTGTTCACCACCCGCCGCGCACCGCCTTCGCCAAATTCAAAACCCAAGGAGGCGGCGGTATCGCGGATTTGGCTGCGCACAGTTTTGCCCTGCTCCGCGCTTCGCCCATATTTGCGCTGAATATGCTCAGCGGCGTCCTCACCTTCGGGCGGCATATCGGGGTTCAGTTCAAACGGATGCCAGTGGAACTCAGCCTCGACCGGCTGGTCCAGCAACGTCAGCGCCCGCTCCACCTGTTTATAGCCAATGATGCACCAAGGGCAGACAACGTCGGATACGATATCGATGCGGAGTCTTTCCATCATAATTTCCTAATGCAATGGCGTCGCACTAAGTGGTTCGAGACGAGTCTTTGCTGCGCTCAGTCTCTCCTCACCACAAACGGATGTGAAAAAGAAAATTCTGCCCTTACCCGATCGTCCTGAGGAGGTCTTGAAGACGCAGTCTGAAAGGCCGTCTCGAAGGATGCGCAGCGGGGCCATGTCAGCCCTCATCGACCCAGCGTTTCAGCAGGCTATGCGCAATCGCAAAGGGCGGCGGCGAACCAAAACGTTTATCGGGCGCATCGGCAAAGGCGGCGCGTGCTTCGTCTCTGGTCACCCACATCGCGTCTTCCAACTCGTCCGTGTCGAGTGTGATTGCATCGCCTTTGGCATCGGCGATGCACGCGATCATCAGCTGCGATCCGCCAAACGGCCATGGCTGGCTGGTGACATAGCGAACAGCGCCGCATTCGACGCCGGATTCTTCCCAAATTTCCCGCCGCACCGCTTCTTCGATGCTTTCACCCGGTTCCAAAAATCCGGCGAGCGCGGAGTAGTTCCCCTTGGGCCATGCCGATTGCCGACCAAGCAAAACTTTGCCTTCAAATTCGGCCAGCATGATGACGACAGGGTCGGTGCGCGGGAAATGTTCTTTGTTGCACGCGGTGCACAGACGGCCCCAGCCAGCGCGGAAAGTCTTGGTCGTGCCTCCGCATTTGCCGCAGTACCGGTGGTTGTTGTGCCAATCGAGCAAGCTGCGCGCGGTTCCATAGATCGCCGCGTCCTCGGCAGGAAGCATCGACAAAGCGCGCCAGATGGCGGGGGATCGGGGGCCCCCAGAATTTTGGCCGCCTGCACCTTCAACCAACGGCACAAAATGCGGTTTGCCGTCAGCGAGGCCCAGAAGGATCAGCTCAACCGATACATCAACTTCGGCCATCGAGTGCCACTGCAGGCCGCCTTCGGACGCAACCACAGGGTCAAGCCCGTCTAGCGAAAGCACCCGTGCGCGCCAGTCATTGAGCGTCGCATTATAGCCCTCTACATCATTGCGCAGCCGGTCGGCGCGGTCGAGCGGCGATCCTGTGAAGCCGGGGTTCATTTTACGCCCCTAAATCGGCAACCACCCATTTACCGAAATCCGCCTGAAACGGATAAGCGTTGGATGGCATATATTGGATCATCCCTGTGGCCCGCACCTGTTTTACGCGATGGACAAAGGCTGCTGTTCCAGCGGCCCCACCCCAGCCAAAAGTGCCCGCCAACGCGTCAATGCCAACGCGTCCACCCGCGCCGAAATGCGAACCTTCAACCCATGTGCCTTTTATGTCGGCCCCTTCTGGCAAGAGATTCGACATGCCCAAAGCGGCCGCTTCCGGTGCCATAATAGTTTGGCCGTCCAACGTGCCACCGTTAAGCAGCATAGTGAGGAAACGGTCGTAATCGCGGGTCGAGCTGACCAATCCACCGCCGCCAGAGGGCAAGGCCGGCTCATCAAGATAAACACTGGTCGCGGCCGGATCGATGGGAATCATGGCTCCGTTAAAAACGGCATAGTTGCTGGTGAACCGTTTCACTTCGCTTTGCGGAACAGTAAAATAGGTGCTGTTCATTTTCAACGGCGTGAACATGCGTGTTTGCAAGAAGGATTCAAAATCCATCCCGCTCGCCACTTCAATCACGCGGCCAAGCAGATCAAGGCTGATCGAATAGCTCCATTTACTCCCCGGTTCGGCAATCAAGGGAAGCGTGGCAAGGCGTTCTGCAAAGGTTTTCAAATCCGGCGTAGGCGCGCCGGTATCGATGTTCGGCAGTTTCATCCGGCTGACGGCGCCAGGTGTGATCCCGTTATCCAGATAGAGTTTCAGCAACGGGCCTTTGGTAATGATCGAATAGCCGAGACCTGCTGTGTGGGTCAGCAAATGGCGCACTGTGATGAGCGTTTTAGCCGGAACCGTATCAAGGCTGTTCGCCGGATCGGTAAGAACGCGCATCTCTTTAAATTCAGGCAGAAAATCGGCAATCGGCTGATCAAGTTTCATCTTGCCTTCACCGATCAGGATCATTGCGGCCATGCCAGCAATCGGCTTCGTCATGGAATAGATCCGAAACAGGCTATCCATATCGACAGGGGTCGGGTCGCCAAAGGCTATTGTGCCGGCGGAAATAATGTCGGGCTGGGCGAGCCCATGACCAATGGCCGCGATTGCGCCTGCGGCCTTTTTGGTGGCAATATAGCCTTCAATTTCCGCCTTTAACGTCGGATATTCTTGCGCCAAGAAACTCCATACGGGGGTCGGCAGCAATGTCGCGATTGCGCCAAGGCCTGCCATCGACAAAAAGCCGCGGCGGTTGGCGGTGAAGTTAGTGTGTGTTGCGGTTTCCATCTGTCTCTCTCCCGAAATCATTTTCTGGCGCTTATGGCCAACCTTGCTGCTTTGCTGAATAGGGTGGGCAAACCTGCGCTGTCCAATGATTTTACCGGCCACCATTCGCCTTGCCCTAGCAGTTCTGGCTGAACCGGCGATGACGTAAGGGCAAGCGACAGCGTCAGCGAAAAATGGGAGAACACGTGGTTCACCGCTTCGTTCAACTTGCGCCATTCGGCGGGGACGGGCGGTACTGAGTCGCCGTCTTTGCGCGCGGCCCAATTGTCGTCGGGTAATGCACGCATCCCGCCTAACATGCCTTTGCCGGGGCGTTTGATCAGCCAGACTTTATCATCGCGCTCGATCCAATAGGCTGTGCCGATGCGTGCGGGCTTGATCGCCTTTGCTGGTTTAACGGGGAGTGTTTCAGCGATGCCGAGTTGGTAGCCTTGGCAATCGTTAGCCAGTGGACAGGCAGGGCAATCCGGCCTTCGCGCTGTGCAAATCGTCGCGCCCAAATCCATCATCGCTTGGGCAAAATCCCCGCTGCGTTTCGCGGGGGTGATCTGGTCGCAAGCATCGTGGATAGCGGGCCGTGCGCTGGGAAGTGGCGTTGTGATCGCGAAAAATCGCGCGACCACCCGCTCCACATTGGCATCGACAACCACCGCGCGTTTGCCAAACGCAATCGCTGCGATGGCGGCGGCGGTGTAGGCTCCGACGCCAGGAAGCGAGCGCAACGCAGCCTCGTCCTCTGGAAACCGCCCATCATATTCCGCCACGACTTTGCGTGCACAGGCCAACAGGTTGCGCGCTCTGGCATAATAGCCAAGCCCCGCCCATGCGGCCATCAGTTCTGCGTCCTCGGTTGCGGCCAGCGCGGCGACATTGGGCCAGCGCGCTGTGAAGCGCTCGAAATAGGGCACGACTGCCGCAACAGTTGTCTGTTGCAACATGATTTCCGAAAGCCATACGCGGTAGGGATCGGCTAGCGCTTTTCCGGGCATGGCACGCCACGGCAACGCACGCGCATGCTGGTTATAATAACGCAGCAAAGTGGGGGCGATATCCCCAGATTTTTGGGAGCAGGATTCGACGGCAGGCATAGCCCGTGCGATACCGCCCAAATGGAAGAAGGCAAGCCCAGCTCTAAGAAGCCAAAAGCCGCAAAAGCCAAACCCGCGCCGCGCAGCTACGTTCGGCCACGCGGCGGTGAGGCACGCGCCGTGTCTGACCTGATGCCCGAAATTGGCCGCGCCGCTTTTCGCCGGTTCGGCTTTGTGCAAAGCTCTATCGTTAGCCGTTGGGACGAAATTGTTGGGCCGCGTTACGCGAATGTTTCCACACCGGAATCGATCCGTTTTCCGGCGGGGCAAAAGTCGGACGGTACGCTGGAGCTTGTCGTCGAAGGCGCGCACGCCGCGATGATGCAGCATGTGATCCCCGAAATCGTTGACCGCGTGAACCGCTTTTTCGGCTATTCCGCTGTTGCTCGCGTGCGGATGCGGCAGGGTGTCGTTGCCAAAAAAGTAGAACGTCCAGCGGCTAAGGCCGCACCTATGTTAAAGCCGGTGTCGTTTGATCTTGGCGATTCCCTTCGTGAAATCGGTGATCCAGAACTGCAAGCTGTACTCGACTCGCTGGCAAAAAGCCTTGCCAAAAGCGGAGATTGATTGCAGATGTGACGATCATATTTTGAGGGTTTTATGCGCGTTTCACGGTTTTTCCGCACACAAGAATTCAGAGTTTTTATGGTCAGTGCGCTGGCGCTTTTCGGCGGAGTGGCATTTGCCGCGGCTCCTGCAAAGCCCGCATGGCTTTTGACCTTTACTGTTTCGCCCACAGGCGGCCATATTATTGGCAATACCGCAGCAACGACAAAACTGGTAGAATATGCAAGCTATACGTGCGGCCATTGCGGGGTGTTTGAAACCACCGAAACGCCCTTGTTAAAAAACCAATATGTTGCAAACGGCACAGTCAGTTTTGAAATCCGCAATTTGGTTCGTGACGAGATGGACCTGACAGCGGCGATGCTTGCCCGTTGCGGCGGCAAGGGACGGTTTTTTGGTAATCACAGACATTTGATGGCGACGCAGGCGCAGTGGATGGATGATAGCAAAATCACACCTGGCACGGTCGCCAAATTGCAGGCGGATGATCTTTATGGCTTTATGCTGGGCGCACACACCGAGCTTGGTCTAGACAAAGTCATGCAAGAACGCGGCGTCACTCTGGCGCAAGGCAAGACGTGCCTTACCGATACCGCTGCGTTGCAGCAAATTCTGGCGATGACCGATGAAGCAACAGGCCCGCTTGGCCTGAAAGGTACGCCTAGCTTTCTCGTCAATGGAAAGGCCGTGGACGCTTATGACCTCGCCTCGCTGAAACCCTTTTTAACTCAATAATGGCTTAAGCCCTGAAGGAACGAATTATGCGCATTTCCAACATTCTTTTAGCATCGATTGCGCTAGTGGCGCTCAGCTCCTGCGGCGGTAGCGAAGAAAAGGGTTCGCTAAAGGGGGAGCCAATCGCCGCTGTTGCACCGCCCGCTGGTAAAGTCTGGACAGAGGTTGCCAAAAAAACCCCCGAGGGCGGCTATCTGGTGGGTAACCCTGACGCGAAGATCAAGCTGATCGAATTCGGCTCGCTCACCTGCCATGTGTGTGCCGATTTCGCGACGCAATCGGGCGAAGAGTTCAACGAAAAATACATCAATACCGGCAAAGTGTCGTTTGAGTTCCGCAATTTCGTTCGTGATGAAATGGACCTGACAGCGGCGCGTATCGCCCGTTGTGGTGCGGATGAAGCGATGTACCCGTTAACCGAACAGTTCATGGCGTTTCAGCCGACGATGTTTGAAAATCTGAAAAAAGTTGAAGGCGACGCGGCGTTGAATGCCAAATTGTCGTCGTTGAAAGGGGCCGACCGGGCCTTTGCTGTGGGTGAAGCGGCTGGCATTATAGATTTCTTCGCGCAGCGCGGCGTTTCGCGCGACCAAGCCAAAGCGTGTCTTTCCGATCAGAAAGAAATGGACATGCTGGCTGAAATGACATCGGATTATGGCAAGAAATACGATATTAAGGGCACGCCGACTTTCTACCTGAACGGTAACAAGATTGATGTGACCGCATGGGCCGCTGTTAAAGGCAAGTTGCAAGAAGCAGGCGCACGCTAAGCCAATCCGGCATAAAGTGGCCAAACAGAAATGCGCATAAAACGGCTCAAACTGACTGGCTTTAAAAGTTTTGTCGAGCCGACCGAGCTGCATATCGAACGCGGGTTGACGGGAATAGTTGGCCCCAATGGCTGCGGCAAATCCAATCTGCTGGAGGCCATCCGCTGGGTGATGGGCGAGGGCAGCGCAAAGTCGCTGCGTGGTGCCGGTATGGAGGATGTGATCTTCGCCGGAACCGCGCAACGCCCCTCGCGCGATTTTGCCGAGGTGACGTTGCTGGCCGAACATGATCCGACCGAAAACATCCCGGGCGTAATAGCGAATGACGACGACCACGAACTGGAAGTTGTCCGTCGGATAGAACGTGGCGCAGGTTCCGCTTACCGCGCCAATGGCCGCGATGTGCGCGCCAAGGACATCGCTTTAATCTTTGCCGACGCCGCCACTGGCGCGCATTCGCCTGCGTTGGTTTCGCAAGGTCGGATCGGCTCGATTATCTCCGCCAAACCCCAAGAGCGCCGGATGATGCTGGAGGAAGCCGCAGGCATTTCAGGCCTGCATGTCCGCCGCAAAGATGCCGAGCAGAAATTGCGTGCGGCAGAAACCAATCTTGGCCGACTGGCGACAATCCTAGGCGATATGGAATTGCGCGCAGCGGCGCTGAAAAAACAGGCGCGGCAGGCTGAGCGGTATCGAAAGCTAACAAGTGAAATTACCGTCGCCGAGGCGCGGCTGATCTTTGTGCGCTGGAGCGAAGCGGCGGCGGCGGCAAAGGCGGCGCGGGCAGAGGCGGATGCAGCAGGGGCGCGGGTTGAGGTGGCAGCGACGCAACAACGCGAACTTTCCGGCCAGCAACAAACGGCAGTGCAGGGCTTGGCCGAAGCGCGCTCGGTCGCCATGGCGGCACGCGACGCGGCTGGTGATCTCGCCACGCGGCTTGCGCAGTTGCAGGGCGAACGCAACCAGATCATTCAGCGACAGGCGGATCTGTCGGCGCAAGCGGCGCGCATCGCGGACGATCATGCCCGCGAAGGCAAGCTGACGCACGATGCTGCCGATGCGCTTGCCCGATTGCAGGCCGAAAGCGCTAAGCTGGCGGTGGAGATCAAGGCGCGGGAGGAAGAACGCCCTGGCCTTACCCGCGCGGTCGATAATGGCGAACGGCAAGCGCGCGAAAGCGAAGTGTCGCTTGCCAAAGCGATGGCGGAGCAGGCCCGCGCGGAGGCTGAACTGCGTGTGGCGAATGCAGCGCTGGCGAATGCGCGGTCGCGGCTGGAACGGGCGGAGCGTGATGCCGCGCGGCTGGCGGATGAACTGGCGTCTTTGGGTGATGAGGCCGAGTTGGAGGCCGAACGCTCAGCAGCTTCGACGAAAGTCGATACGCTGCAAACCGGTTTGACTCATGCAGCGGCGCAAATTGAGGAGATTGAAGCGGAGCGTGTGGGCAAGTTGGCTGACCGTGATGCAGCGCAGAGCTTGCTGGCCAGTGCACGCGCTGACTTGGCGGCGTTGGTGTCGGAACGCTCCGCGCTGGAACGTGCTTTGGCCAAATCGGACGGGGCTAAAGCCATCGACCGGATCAAAGTCCAGCCCGGCTATGAACGCGCACTTGCGGCGGCGCTGGGTGAGGATGTGAATGCGGCTGTTGGCGGTGAACAGGGGCGGCGGTGGAGTGCCATATCCAAGACACCGTTAGTCCTGAGCCTGTCGAAAGACGGTATGTCGCGCACGCCTTTTGCGCACTTCGACAGGCTCAGTGCTAACGGTGAGAGATTGTCGGCGGTGGTTGAAGCACCCGACGAACTGATCGCGCGCCTGTCTATGACTATCGTCACAGAAACCGACGACGGACGCGAACTCGCTATCGGCGAACGCCTCGTCACCCGCAATGGCAAGCTGCGCCGATGGGATGGCTTCATCGCAGAGGATGATGGCGCGACCGCGGCGGAACAGCTTGTGCGCGCCAACCGGCTGGCGGCGCTAAATGCTATGCTGCCCAAGGCGGAGGCTGATGTCGCGGTGAAGGAAACGGTACTATCCGAAATCAACGAGGCGATTGCCGCTGCGCAAACAACACTGCGTCACGCTCAAGCCACTGCCCAATCTTCCGAAGCCGAACTCCGCCAAGCTCTGCGCGATGCTGACCGCGCCGAGGACGCGCTGACCCGCCGCCGCAATGCGAGCGAGGCATTGGCGGAGCGGATGGGTGCGGCGGATGCGGAGAGCAAAGCGGCGCAAGCGGACTTGACCGAGGCGGAGGCGGGGCACGCAGCTTTACCAGATAATAAAGCGCACGACGTGCTGGTCGAAAAACTCAGCGTACAAAGCGAAGCCGCGCGGCAGTTCCATCTGCGCGCACAGGCCGATCTGGCGTCGCTCGATCAAGCCGCTAATCAGCAACGCGAACGGCGCGCGGTGGCGCAGGCGGAAATTCGCGGCTGGCAAGATCGGTCGGGCGAGGCCGAGCGCCGCATCGCCGATATGAACAAGCGCCGCGTCGAAATTGCAGTCGAACTGGAGGGCATGGCCGGTCGACCCGACATTTTGGCTACCGAACTGACACGGCTTGAAAACGACAAAGCGACGTTGTCCGAAAAACTGGCTGATCTGCAAGTCGCAGAACGCCGCCGCGAAGAA
>JANOTI010000091.1:0-4089 GCA_031416255.1 Sphingomonadales bacterium
GCAGCAATTGTTGAGCCGACCTCGTTCCCGGTCAGCATCTCGAAAATTGCCGCGACCTCCTGCGGCCGGGACAAAGCGGGGAGCGTTACCAGCGCCCAACCGACCATCATCGCTAAAAATGGATCGGCGCTACCGCGCCAGTCGCGGCCGAAATGG
This sequence comes from Sphingomonadales bacterium, assembly GCA_031416255.1. Taxonomy (GTDB): domain Bacteria; phylum Pseudomonadota; class Alphaproteobacteria; order Sphingomonadales; family Sphingomonadaceae; genus Sphingorhabdus_B. The sequence continues at coordinate 157 of JANOTI010000091.1, forward strand.
ACAATCGAAATAATCAGGAACGATGTCAGCGCAAACTCCGGTGCTACTGACCACAAATAGACCATTACTAACGCGCAGGCCGCATAAGCGGCAATAATTTTAGCTTTGCCGACAAAGCTGCTTTTGCCGAAATGCGATGCGGCAATTTCAGCATCAAGCGTCCCGTGCGGTATCCCAGCGACAGCGATAAATACCGCAGCAAGCATTGTTCCCTGCATGCTGTCCAAGCCATCCCAAAACAGGTTGACGAGGATCAGCACTGAAGTGATTAACGGCAATGCCCATAGGCGCAGCGAGGGAGGGTATACTGCGCCTATGGACTTCGGAAGTTGCATAACGATCATAATGGAAGGCGGGCAGCGGCAACCGCCCGCGACTTTTTCTTAGGCATGCACCGCGTCGCCATATTCGGCTTGCGATTTGCGGACGGCGATCATGTAAATCAGCACGCCTACGCCGGCCTTAGCGATCAAATCTGCAATCGTATAACCGACCTGGACGCCCACGGTGATGTTGGAACCGCTGAGGCTGGTGTATGGGATCATGTAAACGATCGGGTAAAAACCCCATGATGCGAATGTCAACAGCCGCGCCTTCTTCACCAGTTCGCGCACATTTTCAGGTTGGCTGTTGATCGACGCACCAAGCCCGGCAAACAGCTGCCACATAATGTAGAGAAACGGGATCGCCGATAATGTTCCCCACAGAATGCGGGTAGGGATGTCGGTCGCAATTTCGCCGGGATAGCCAAGGACGATCATCAGCGCAGCGGCCCCGCCCAGCTTGAAAGATTTCGACACCGTCTCGTCTTGACTCAACCGCATTACGAGGATCAATTCGACTAGCAGCAACGGCACAGTCAGCAACCAGTCGACGTAACGATAGGCATCGTTAAATGCGACGCCCGACATCGCCACTGCGCCTTCTTTGATGGTGTATGCCGATTCCCAGCTCTCAAAAATGCGGAAATAGTGATAGGCTGCGATTGCGCAAACCAAACCAGAAATTGTCAGCGCCGTTCTATAGGCATGGCCTACTTGCGACCGACCAAGCCACAAAAACAGCGTCGTTGCTGCCATTGTGGCGAAAGTGAACGAAAATGCGTTATAAACCAGTGAATACTGGCCATATGATAGTGTTTCCATAACATTTGCCCTTTTTTATTTTTCCACCTGCGAAGGTGGGCAGGGAATGGAACCGGTATTGACCAGCGGCAACCTATACGAAATACCATGTTACGTCCGGGAGGGGGCAAAGCATGCCATTAGACATCGACAACATGGGGGCTCGGCCACCCAATGTGAATCATCACGACGAAGCGAAGCAGCGGCTAGACGCTTTAATCGCTAATAGCCCGATTGCCTCAGTGATCAGCGACCCACTCGTGAAAGATAATCCGATCATTTCGTGCAACGCGGCGTTTATCGAACTGACTGGCTATTCAGAGGAGGAGATACTCGGGCGCAACTGCCGCTTTCTGGCTGGCCCCGCCACTGAGCCGTGGTTGACCGAGGCTATCCGGGACGGTGTTCGCCGTCATGCACCTGTGCTGGTGGAAATCCTGAATTACAAACGCGACGGTACGCCGTTTCGCAACGCGGTTTTGGTCGCACCGATATTTGATGATGACGGCGAACTGGAGTATTTTCTGGGCTCGCAAGTCGAATTGGAACCCGATTCGCCGACAACCAACGCCAACCGCCGCATGGCTGCAGCGATCGCGGTGAAGGCCTTGACCAAGCGCCAGCGCGAAGTGCTCGCGGAAGTGGCGCTTGGCCATTTGAACAAACAGATCGCTCACTCGCTTGGTCTAAGCGAGCAGACCGTCAAAATGCACCGTGCGGTATTGATGACGAGACTAGGCGCAGCGACAACTGCGGACGCGATACGCATTGCTGTCGAGGCGGGACTGTAACACAAAAGCCCGGCGAGTTTCCCCGCCGGGCTTTCCGGTTTCGCAGTGCTGAAAAAATCAGCCGCTGTAATACATGTCGAATTCGACTGGCGCAGGTGCGGTTTCCCAGCGCGACACTTCTTCCCATTTCAATTCCATATAGGCCTCGATCTGGTCTTTGGTGAACACATCGCCTTCGAGCAGGAACGCGTGATCCTTGGTCAGAGCATCCAATGCTTCACGCAGTGATCCGCATACCGTTGGAACCTTCTCAAGTTCCTTTGGCGGCAAGTCATACAAGTTCTTGTCCATCGCTTCGCCGGGATGGATCTTGTTACGGATGCCGTCGATGCCCGCCATCAGCAATGCCGATGTTGCAAGGTACGAGTTGGCAAGCGGATCGGGGAAACGGAACTCGACGCGCTTGGCCTTGTCACCCGCACCATAGGGGATGCGGCACGAGGCCGACCGGTTGCGCGCCGAATACGCGAGCAACACAGGGGCTTCGAAACCAGGAACCAGACGCTTATAGCTGTTGGTCGTCGGGTTGGTGAACGCATTGATCGCTTTAGCATGTTTGATAACGCCGCCGATGAAGAACAAGCACGCCTCGGAAAGTCCTGCATAGCCGTTACCGGCAAAGGTGTTTTTGCCTTCGTTCCAGATCGAGATGTGCGTGTGCATGCCTGAACCATTGTCGGCTTTAATCGGCTTTGGCATAAACGTTGCGGTTTTACCGTAGGCATGCGCGACCATTTTCACGACATATTTGTAAATCTGAATCCGGTCGCAGGTTTCAACCAGCTTACCAAAGGTCATGCCCAATTCATGCTGGCTGGCAGCAACTTCATGGTGATGCTTGTCCATCGGCAAGCCCATTTCCATCATCGTCGCAACCATTTCGGCGCGTATGTCAGTGGTGACATCGACCGGGCCAACGGGGAAGTAGCCGCCCTTGGCACGCGGACGGTGGCCCATATTGCCGCCTTCGTATTTGGTATTCGAATTTGTCGGCAGTTCGGTGTCGTCGAGCTTGTACGAGCTGCTGTTGTACGTGTTTTCGAATGTTACATCGTCGAACATGAAAAATTCAGGCTCAGGGCCGATGTAGACGGTATCACCAAGGCCGGTCGTTTTCAAAAACGCTTCGGCACGTTTTGCGGTCGAGCGGGGATCGCGCGAATACAGCGCGCCGTCCGATGGCTCAACAATGTCGCAGAACAGGATCATCATCGGCGTGGCTGAAAACGGGTCAATATAGACCGCGTCCAGATCAGGCTTCAGGATCATGTCGGATTCATTGATGGCTTTCCAGCCTTCGATCGACGATCCATCAAACATCAAACCGTCTTCCAGCTCATCTTCGCCGATGACGCTGCTGCACATGGTCAGGTGATGCCATGCACCGCGCGGATCGGTAAAACGAACATCAACCCACTCGATATCCTCTTCCTTGATACGTTTGATAATATCTTTGGCGGTGTTGCCCATAATGCTTTCCTTCGCGTTTCTTATTGGATTGGTTTGTTGAATTATACAGCGTCGCTATCGCGTTCACCGGTGCGGATACGCACAGCGGTTTCGACAGGGATGACAAAGATTTTGCCGTCGCCGATACGCCCGGTCTGCGCCGCCGCAGCGATTGCCTCAACCACACGATCGGCAAGGCTATCGTCCACGACAACCTCCAGCTTCACCTTTGGCAAGAAATCGACGACATATTCCGCGCCGCGGTACAGCTCGGTATGGCCTTTCTGGCGGCCAAAGCCTTTGGCCTCGGTGACAGTGATGCCCGATACGCCGACTTCGTGCAGCGCTTCTTTGACTTCGTCGAGCTTGTAAGGCTTGATGATCGATTCGATCTTTTTCATGGTTATCCCCATTATTGGCACACGCACAGGAACGCGCGTGCGCGAGCATGCAGGTTACGTATCAAGTATCGTGCCAGTTTTGGGGCTACGGTTTAGCGCGGGATGTGCGGTTTGGTGGTGGAAGTTGCCTAATACGAGCTGCCTAATTTTTAGGCAGGTGGCGGAGAA
>JANOTI010000092.1:0-13072 GCA_031416255.1 Sphingomonadales bacterium
GCTCCTTGCGGCGTTCCTCGGTCAAATCGGGGATCGGTAGGCGCAAAGTCTGACCATCGGTGATCGGGTTCAGCCCCAGCCCAGCCGAACGGATCGCTTTTTCAACCGGCGTTACGTTGGATTTATCCCACACTTGCACCGTCAACATCCGCGGTTCAGGCGCGCTGACCGTTGCCACCTGATTGAGCGGCATGTTTGATCCATAAACGCCGACCACCACCGGATCGAGCAACGTCACATTGGCACGGCCCGTGCGCAGGCCCGACAAATCGCCTTTCAGCGATTCCACCGCGCCCTTCATCCGGCGTTCGACGTCGGCCTTGTCATAGTGCGCCATGGCTTACTTCCCCTCACTTTTTACAACGGTAGAAACGCCAGTTCCAGCCAGCACTTTCAGAATATTGCCCTGCTCGCGGATCGAAAACACCACGATGGGGATTTCATTGTCGCGGCATAAGGCCACCGCACTTGCATCCATGACTTTCAGATTATCGGCAAGCACACGGTCGTACGTCAGTGTATCATAACGCTTTGCAGTCGGCACTTTTTTGGGATCGGCATCATAGACGCCGTCAACCGATGTACCCTTTAACAGCGCATCGCATTTCATTTCTGCTGCACGCAAAGCAGCGCCGGAATCGGTGGTGAAATAGGGAGCGCCTACACCTGCGGCAAAAATCACAATGCGGCCTTTTTCAAGGTGGCGCTCGGCGCGGCGGCGGATGACAGGTTCGCAGACCTTGTCCATTTCAATCGCCGATTGCACCCGCGTTTGCACGCCGATTTGCTCCAGCGCGTTCTGCATCGCCAGCGCGTTCATCACAGTAGCCAGCATGCCCATATAATCGGCCTGTGCCCGGTCCATGCCCTTGGAAGCGCCTGCCACGCCGCGAAATATATTGCCGCCGCCGATGACAAGACAGATTTCTAGGCCAGTGTCCTTGGCCGCTTTCACTTCCTCGGCCACGCGCGCGACGGTTTCAGGATCAATGCCAAAGCTTTGATCGCCCATCAGCACTTCGCCAGACAGTTTTAACAGGATGCGGCGGTAGCCGTTCGCGCTCATAGTATCCTCATCCCCCAAATATCGTCCATATACGATAATGGCGCCCAGCTATAAGAGCCGCGCGCCATATCGCCAAGGCTTTATCAGCCTTTCCTTCCCAATGCGGAGAGGAGTGTTTTTTAGTTACCGACTGCAGCAGCCACTTCGGCAGCGAAGTCGGTAACGTCTTTCTCAATGCCTTCGCCAAGCTGAAAGCGGACATAGTCCGTCAGCACAATGGCCGAACCAGCGGCTTTGCCAGCGGCAGCAACAACGTCGGAAATCGGCGTCTTGCCGTCCATCACCAACAATTGGCTAAGCAATGCGTTTTCTTTCGCAAATTTCTTCACCGCGCCTTCGACCATCTTTTCGACGATGTCTGCAGGCTTGCCGCTTTCCGATGCTTTTTCACGCGCAATGCCGCGTTCACGCTCAAGCGTTTCGGCATCAAGGCCAGTTTCATCAAGCGCCAGCGGGAAGGCCGCTGCGATGTGCATCGCCAACTGCTTACCAAGCGTATCGAGCGTTGCCGCGTCCGCTTCGCTTTCCAGCGCAACCAACACACCGATACCGCCCATTCCGGGGGCCGCAGCGTTATGGACATAGGAAACAACGCGGCCAGCGTTTACCGACAGCGACTTGGCGCGGCGGATAACCTGGTTTTCACCGATGGTTGCGATGTTGTTGGTCAACACTTCCTGAACCGTTTCGCCATTGCCATAAGGTGCAGCAAGAATGGTTTCGGCGTCATTCGCGCCAAGGCCCAATGCCACGCCCGATACAGTCGCAACAAACTCTTGGAACTGCGTGTTCTTGGCAACAAAGTCGGTCTGGCTGTTGACTTCAACAGCGGTGCCCTTTGTGCCTTCAACGACAACGCCGACAAGACCTTCGGCCGCTGTGCGGCTGGATTTCTTTGCCGCAGTGGCAAGGCCCTTGGCGCGCAACAGATCGACAGCCGCGTTCATATCGCCGCCAACTTCTTCAAGCGCCTTTTTGGCGTCCATCATGCCAGCGCCAGAAAGCTCGCGCAGTTCCTTTACAGCGGATGCAGTGATTGCAGACATTCTATGTCCTTTCAAAATGGGTTTGGGCAGGGACGTTTAGCCCCTGCCCGATGTCAGTATGATGTCACTCCCGAGGGTAAAGCCCCCCGGGGGACCGGATTATGCTTCTGGTGCAGCCTCAACAGCGGCTTCCGGTGCAGCTTCAACAACAGCCGCTTCTTCAGCAACCACAGCTTCTGCAACAGGCGCAGCTTCTTCGACCAACACCGGCTCAGCCATTGGCTCAACCGCAGCGCCCAGATCTTCACCGCGTGCTACAGCCGCGCCGACATTGCCTTTGGTCGAGGCAGCAGCAATCGCTTCACAATACAGCCGGATCGCACGGGCCGCATCGTCATTCGCCGGAACCGGGAATGCAATGCCGTCTGGCGAGACGTTGGAATCGAGCACAGCAACGACAGGAATACCAAGGACGTTGGCTTCTTTAATCGCCAGCTCTTCCTTGTTAGCATCGATCACGAACATCACGTCAGGAACGCCGCCCATGTCGCGGATACCGCCAAGGCTCATGTCCAGCTTGTCGCGCTTACGCGTCATTTGCAGGATTTCTTTTTTGGTAAAACCCGACGTGTCGCCCGAAAGCTGTTCTTCCAGCGTCTTCAACTGCTTGATCGAGTTCGACACTGTTTTCCAGTTGGTCAACATGCCGCCCAACCAGCGATGGTTAACGAAATGCTGGCCCGAGGCGCGCGCTGCATCAGCGATAGGCTCTTGCGCCTGACGCTTTGTACCAACGAACAGCACTTTGCCGCCCGATTGCACAGTCGCCGACACAAAGTCGAGCGCACGGGCGAACAGGGGAACCGTCTGCGACAGGTCAAGAATGTGAATTCCGTTGCGAGCCCCGAAAATATAAGGCTTCATCTTTGGATTCCAACGATGTGTCTGGTGCCCGAAATGCGCTCCGGCATCGAGCAAATGGTGCATGGTAACGACAGGTGCCGCCATAGTCTTTTTCCTTCCGGTTGAACCTCTGGGAAGCAAGAACCAAAACCGGACGTGATTGTCCGGAAAAGGCACCGGTGATGTGCGCTTCCCATGTGGAGTGCGGCGGCCGTTAAACAGGGTTAGGTGATTCGTCAAGGGTGGCGGGGGCATGCACCGCCCTGAACCCTGTCGTATGCGCTTCTAACCTGCCCCGTCTGTCGTCCCACTGACCACAGACGGGATAAGTTTATCGTGGTGGGGGGATAAGGCGGTCAATGCGGTAGATAACATCATTGCCCGCAACGATGGGGGTGCCGACAATTTTCGGCGCATCTTTGCCCTGGCCTAGCGTGATATTATCCCCATCGCGGTGCAACGCAATCGGCGCTGCACCCATGGTGGTTAACGTCACTGTCCCGTTTTTATTGGACAATCCTTTATCCAAATCCGCCGCAACGACATAGCCGGGGGCAATATGCTGTCTTAACAAAGCAACCAGCTGAGGCCGGTTCTCTTCGCTTTCAATCGCTGCGCGGTCCGTTGCCTCGACGGCTTTCCAGGCATCGTCAACGGGCAAAAAGACAGTGTAGCTACCCTGCCCGTCAAGCGCAGTCCCAAGCTGAGCTGCGCCGATGAGCTTGCTCGAAATCGAAAGCTCCGGCGTGCCGTTGATCGCCGATGTCAGCACCGTTCCATCGGAACCAGAACCATTGCCATTCTTGGCGCTAGCCGCAGCGTCGGTGTCACCACCTTGGCAAGCGCCAAGAATGGTGACTGCAGCGACTACTGCCGACAATTTTTGAAATGGCAACGCACGAAGCGTGTGAATGATCTTCATCACAGCACCAGATCAATGATTTTACGAACAACCAAGGTCGTCGGATCAATTTCGTAAACACGACCGTCATTGTATCGATAAGCGTTCGCATCGCTATCGGCGTATTGATCGCGGTAATTGGCTGGCACGTTATACAGATCATAGCCCTGTGGTGCAGGAGAGCCAACGTTCCAGCCGTCGCCCGTCAACAGACCAACGACCGAACCGATCATCTGTGTTTTCGGATCAACCCGAAACACTGCGCCATCGGCATAGCGGATGCTTTGATTTTCACCCGCCCCATAATAACGCGAATAATAGGGCGTGGTGTCATAATCGGTATAGCCCTGTGGCCACATTTTACCACCAAACAGCGCGCCACCAAGAAGCGGTGTGATTGACCGCGCTAAGTTCGTGGCCGGATCGATACGATAGGCGAAGCCCCGATCATAGCGCCAGTCACCGGTGCGATTTTCGCTAAACCAGTTGGAATAGCGGAACCACCGGGACTGTTGATCGTCATAGCGCCCAATTTTGCGCGCTTGGCCGGGGGGAAGACAGCCGTTGTTCTTCTTCGCAAGGCCCGGAGGGCAGCCCTGATAGGTCGGCGGATTCCAAGAATAGCGACCGTTGCTGATCGAACGCATGCGGAAGTTATCGCCGCGATCAAATTCACCGCGCTTTAAATTGACGCCGTCCTTCTTGTCCGCCTTACGATCGTCTTTCCAATCGTTCCGCAGCGATTTGTCATCATATGATGGCATTTTGGCGTTATGCTTTGTATCTTTACGGTCAGCTTTTGATTTACCGTCGGCCATATGAGCCGAATGGGATTGAGCTTTGCTTACGCCTTTATCAGCGCGACCGTTTGAATCGCCAAAGCCGCCTTTGCGCTCAGCCGATTTGCCGTTTTCGATCTTTTGTCCACTACCCTTTTCAGAGGCCTGTGCAGGCATAGCCGCAGAAAGGGCAAGCAAAGCGACGCCGGATAAAAATATGTTGTTATGCATGATGGTTCTCCTCGAACACAGATAACGTGCGGCTGTGGCAATAGTTCCATTCTACAAAAAATATGTACCGATTTTCAGAGAAATAGAACGTCGTTCAGTGACGTCGATGCCGTTGCAGCCGCCTGTATGAGCCGTCAGAGGTTGCCCTAGTGTGAACTGGAAAGCGCAGCTTTATTTGTGTCTAAGAGGCCATCAGCAAAAAACAACGCGCGCACACTCTCTCGAATGGCGCGTGCTGCTTTTTGGTTGTTGTCAGCAAACCTTAAAACTTGATCCCGAAACCAATCACAGTGGTGTCAAAATCAAAACCGAAATTGGTGAAATTGCGGCGGTGTTCCAGCTTTGCATAGATGTTTGAGCCCAGATTATGTTCCGCGCCGATCCCGGCGTGCCACGAATCGCCGTTGCCGAACGAATGTCCGCCCGCCACAAAGATGCGCGCGTCTTCGGTCACTTTGATACCCGCGCGGCCGGTGATGCCGTACACTTCGTCAAATCCGCCGTTGAGGACTTTGTCGACCGACACTTCGCCACCGACAAAGGCTTTGCCGCCAACGTCTGCGTCGTAACCAGCGGCAATACCGACTACCGCTTCGGAAAGGCTGAGGATCGAGGTGTAGCCGCCGCGCACTTCAACGCGCCCTTCATCGGCCAATGCAGGGGCCGATGCCAGCAAAGCAATGGCAGCGGGGATGATAAATTTAACCATAAAAATTCCCTTTGAAAATGATCTTTCGTTTTCGGGAACACGCTATTTAATGGTCAGTCCATAACAACGGTGTTCCAGCAACCCATATTTGGGCCACTGTAACAAAGTCGTTTTCACGCTTGAAAAGGTTCAATCTTTGGGAAATTTTTATGTGTACTGATGAAATTATACGGTGCTGCTGCATCACCTATGATACAGCTAGACGCGCTCATGCACAACGTGCCGCAGTGCTTCCTGCGGCTTAGCGCGCCGCAGGAGTAAATCCTTCGACACGCTCAGGGTAAGCGGATATTTATGGCGTGATAATTTCTCAGCAGAACAGTTTTGAAATCAATAGCCCATTAGGCTCATAACTTCTTTGCGGCTCGATTGATCGTCTAGGAAACAACCAATGAGTTTGGACGTCACCATTCCGACACCGTGTATTTTCACTCCGCGTCCGGTCATACAGCCATGCTGCGCGTCGATTACCACAGCGACGCCTGCCGGCTTCAGATGCTCCCAAATGCAATTGGCTACTTCTGCCGTAAGCCGTTCCTGCACTTGCAAACGGCTGGCGAAACCATTGAGAACGCGGACGAGTTTGGAGATGCCAACAACGCGGTCCGTTGGCATATAGGCGATCGACGCTTTGCCTACGATGGGTGCCATGTGATGTTCGCAGTGCGACTGAAACGGAATGTCTTTCAGCAATACCAGTTCATGGTATCCGCCCACTTCGCCGAAGGTACGCTGCAAATGCGCGCTTGGATCCTGTGCATAACCAATGCAGTATTCGCGCCAAGCACGACCTACGCGGCGCGGCGTGTCGAGCAAACCTTCACGCTCGGGATCATCTCCGGTCCAGCGGATTAGCGTTTTGACAGCGTCGAGAACTTCGTCTGGCACGACAACTTTGCCGCCTTCATCAATCTCGTCATTGTAATGAATGTGTGCGATGGGAAACACCATTTCGGGCTTGTTCATGGGGGCCTCCAGCCGGAAGTAGCCGGCTTTCTATGTCCCTAAAGAATATTCCTGCCCGCCTTTCCTTTCCATACGGTCGTTACCCCTTAGGGTTTATTGACCGTTATATTACTTAACCAATGGCTTGTCCGGTCTTCGCCCAATCGGCGAGAAAGCCTTCGATGCCCTTGTCGGTGAGGATGTGTTTGAACAGTCCTTTGATCACTGAAGGAGGCGCGGTCATAACATGTGCGCCGATTAAAGCCGCCTGATGTACGTGGATGCCATGGCGAACGCTGGCAACGAGGATTTCGGTACCAAAATCATAGTTCTCGTAAATTTGTTTGATGTCCGCAATGAGGGCCATTCCATCAAAGCCGTTATCATCATGCCGTCCAACAAACGGCGAAACAAAACTTGCGCCTGCTTTTGCCGCAAGCAAAGCCTGATTGGCGGAAAAGCACAACGTGACATTCACCATAGTCCCTTCGCTGGTCAACGCTTTGCAGGTTTTTAGGCCATCAATCGTCAGCGGCACTTTGATGCAGACATTGTCCGCGATTTTGCGCAGGATTTCGGCTTCTTTCATCATCGTTGGGTGATCGAGTGCCACTACCTCTGCCGAAACAGGGCCAGTGGTCAACGCACAAATTTCGCGGGTTACTTCGATAAAGTCGCGACCGGATTTGGCGATCAACGAGGGGTTTGTCGTCACGCCGTCTAACAGACCCGTTTCCGCAAGTTCTTTAATGTCAGCAATTTCGGCGGTGTCGGCAAAAAATTTCATCGGGCTATCGCTCTCAAAATCAAAGGAATGGAATCGCTGAATCGCCTATAGGCAAATGCGCGGCCGAATGGATAGAAAAATTGATAACCTTGCCTCAGTCGCGCGACAGCGATGCGCTCCTCGTTATTTCAAGATTGAGAAAACCCCAATCAGCAAAGGATCATTGGTTGCTTGCGGATTGGCGCGGATGTTGCTTTCCTCCAATCCAATCGCAGCCCAGATCGCATCGTCGGCTTTGCGGGTGATGTCCTGCCCCAAAGCCGCCATGTCAAAACCCGTGACCGATTGCACCGCTTTGTTGATAACCTGGTCATCAAACAGCCGCAGGCCGTCCGTGATCCCGGGCAGCATGGAATCGAGCAACGCGACACCCATTTTGCCGCGCAGAAACTGCGTTGCGGCTTGTGGGCCGCCGCGCACAATCTCGCTTGAGCTTCAATGCTGACGGCGCGCACAGCGTCAGCGACAATCGGAGCGGCGCGTTCAGCACCTTTTTCAGCAGCGCGGTTCAGCTGTCGCTGCAACCGGTCGCGGAACGATCGGCTTTGCAGCACAAGCGAAACGATGTTCACACCGGAATTGCCGCCGAATCGTTCAGGCAGTGCAATCCGCGCCACCGAGCTGTCGTAAAATCCGCCGGGCTGCAGCAGCAAGGCAAAAGCATTTTGCGAAGCTAGTGTCAGCAACCGCCGGATAGCCTCGGTCAGGCTAAACCCTGGCATCGTCTGGCAGCCCGGTAATGCCAGTGTCGTACCTGCTGCTCCGGCAAGCAAAATCTGGCGACGATCAAAAATCATTGTCATGGGCCTATCCTCCATTGTCTTTATAGTATGAGTTACCAGAGAATTTATGGCCGCGCCATGAACGATGAGCGGAGCAAATTTTTGCAACCGTTAGTGCTGAGACTGCTGAAGCAGGCCTCTCAGCCAAAAACGGCAGCTGAAACTTTGGGGCATCCTTCGACAGGCTCAAGAATAACGGTTTTTCTTCTGTGCTCGCGCGTGACTGGATCAAAACCTCTGCCTATACCCTTTCCATGAATCGCCCCCGCTCCTCTGGCAAACGCGTGCGCGTTGTGCTGTTGACGCACGTCATCGGTCCGCTCGACTATCGCTTGCCCGCCGGAATGGCAGCAGAGGCTGGCTCGATTGTGATCGTGCCACTGGGTCCGCGTAAGCTGCTGGGGGTTGTATGGGATGACAGCAGCTTCAGCGAGGAAGCAATCGAAGAACACCGACTGCGCAATGTTCTGGAATTGGTCGATGTCCCGCCCGTTTCTGCGGGATTGCGGCGGCTGGTCGATTGGGTAGCAGACTATTATCTGTCCAACCTCGCGTCTGTACTGCGCATGGTGATCTCGCCGTCTGCGGCAATGACAGCGGCGGGAACAATTACCGAATATCGGCCTTCAGGTTTAGAACCCTCCAGAATGACGCCGCAACGGGCAGTCGCGTTGGATGCGCTGATCGATGCGCAAGGATTGGTCCGCGAACTCGCCGCAGAGGCAGGCGTGAGTGATGCTGTTATCCGCGGCCTTATTAAAGTGGGTGCGCTGGAACCTGTCCAAGTCAGCATCGATGCGCCCTTCCCCGCGCCCGATCCGTTGTTTCACCTACCCGAGCTTAGTGAAGCACAAGAGAAAGCTGCAACTGTGATGCGGACAGCGGTGCAGGCGGCCGCGTTTGAACCCATCGTGCTGGACGGTGTCACCGGATCGGGTAAGACAGAGACCTATTTCGAGGCGGTTGCAGAGGCGCTTAAATCTGGCCTGCAGGTTCTTGTATTGCTGCCTGAAATTGCTCTCACCCAGCCGTTTTTGAAACGCTTTGCCGCACGCTTTGGCGTTGAACCTGCAACTTGGCATTCGGGTATGAAACAATCGCAACGCCGCAGAGTCTGGCGAGGCGCGGCCGACGGTAGCGTGCACGTGGTCGCTGGCGCACGTTCAGCGCTGTTCTTGCCCTTTGCCAAACCCGGACTGATCGTTGTCGATGAGGCACACGAGGTCAGTTTCAAACAAGAGGATGGCGTGCGCTATCATGCCCGTGATGTCGCGGTTATGCGCGGTAAGTTTGAAGGATTTCCCGTCGTACTGGCATCAGCCACTCCGGCGCTTGAAAGCCGTTATATGGTAAGCATTGGGCGCTATACCGGGCTTGAAATCCCATCGCGTTTTGGCTCTGCAAAAATGCCCCGGATCGAGGCGGTTGATTTGACGCAGGATCAACCGGAACGCAGCCACTGGATTGCGCCGACTTTGTTGAAAGCAATGGAGGAGTGCCTAAAACGCGGCGAACAAAGCCTGCTGTTCCTCAACCGGCGCGGCTACGCTCCGCTGACATTGTGCCGCCATTGCGGACACCGCTTTCAATGCCCCAATTGTACTGCGTGGATGGTCGAGCACCGTTTGGTGCGGCGTCTGGCGTGCCATCATTGCGGCCATGTGATGCCGCCGCCCGATACTTGCCCCGAATGCAATGCCGAAGATGCCTTGGTTCCTTGCGGTCCGGGGGTTGAGCGGATCTGCGAAGAGGTGAAAAAGTTTTTCCCAGAAGCGCGAACCTTCGTTGCGACATCGGACACGTTATCGTCGCCCGATAAAGCCGCCGAATTCGTCGCGATGGTTGAAGGTAACGCGATCGATATCATCATCGGTACGCAGCTGGTGACCAAAGGCTATCATTTCCCCAACCTGACTTTGGTGGGTGTCATCGATGCCGATTTGGGTTTGGAGGGCGGCGATTTGCGCGCTGCCGAGCGCAGTTTTCAACAGATTGCCCAAGCCGCGGGCCGCGCTGGAAGGGCCGAAAAGCCAGGGCATGTCTATATTCAAACCCGTAACCCGTCGCATCCAGTGATTGAAGCGTTGGTCGCAGGCGACAGGGACGCTTTTTACGACGCCGAAACCGCCCAGCGACAAAGCGCAGGGGCACCGCCCTTTGGCCGATACGCTGCAATTATTATATCGTCTGAGGACGAACGCGAAGCGATAGAGGCCGCACGCGTTGTCGGCGCCTCCGCCCCTAAAGCCGACGGCATGTACGTTTATGGTCCTGCCCCGGCGCCGCTCGCAATGCTGCGCGGCCGGTACCGACAACGTCTTTTGGTTCACGCCCAACGATCAGTTGAATTGCAAAACATCATGCGTGAATGGTTAGGCGGTCTGGACTTTCCGCGTAGCGTGCGCGTGGGCGTGGATGTCGATCCGTACAGTTTTTTATGAGAGCCAACCAATTTGCTAAATCAGGCGAGGCGCCTCATCCCACTTACGCATACAGCTTTCAGACATTCTAATTATGCTCTATCTTTAACTGTCTTATTGGAATAATACAGCCAATCCATGTTTTTTCGCCGTTCAAAGTCTCAACCGGAACCGACCGATCTCGACAGCCGTCTGGCGGCTTTCGATCAGGCCTATGCCAGTGCCTTTCCCGGCGACCCTCAGCCTTGGAACACGCCATCTTTCCCGCCTAGTAGCGAACCACCCGCTCCTAAAAAGCCACTGTTTGGAAAATCGCGCTGGTGGTGGATCAGCCGTGTTTTTGGGGCGTTTTTGCTTCTGCTTTTCATCGTCATTCTGTGGCTGGCATTTACCGCGCCGCTGTCAAAATCGCTGCAACCGATCGCGCCGCCGCGCATTACTCTGCTCGCATGGGATGGGACGCCTATCGCCCGTAATGGCGCAGTCGTGGGCAAGCCGGTGAAGATCAAAGATCTGCCGCCGCATCTAACGAAAGCCTTTTTGTCCATCGAGGACCGCCGTTTTTATTCGCACTGGGGTGTCGATCCGCGCAGCATCGGGCGTGCTCTTTGGAGCAACACCTTGGGCGACGGCATGACGCAGGGCGGCAGCACGATCACGCAACAGCTCGCCAAGTTCACTTTTCTAACGCCCGAACGCAGCCTGACCCGTAAAGCCCGCGAAGCGTTGATCGCATTCTGGCTCGAAAGCTGGCTGACCAAGGATGAAATCCTCGAACGCTATCTGTCGAACGCCTATTTTGGCGATAATGTTTACGGAATTCGGGCTGCATCGCTGCATTATTTCTATCGCCAGCCCGAACGGTTGACCTTACCGCAATCGGTGATGCTGGCGGGGTTGGTGCAAGCACCGAACCGGCTCGCCCCTACGCGCAATCCGGCCCGCGCCGCCAAACGCGCAAAGATGGTGATGAACGCGATGGTAGCCACAGGCGCGCTAACTGAGGCTGAGGCCGACGCCACGCCCATCGCCAAGATCGACGTTCGCTATAAGGAAACGCTGCCGACCGGAACCTATTTCGCTGACTGGGCAATGCCAAAGGCGCGCCAAGAGGCAGAGCTTGGCTATGCGGACCAGACCATTCGTACCACGCTGGATTCGCGGCTCCAAAATATCGCGCGCACTGTCATTGCACGAGCACCCTTGGGCAAAGCACAAGTAGCTTTAGTCGCAATGCGCCCTAATGGCGAAGTCGTCGCCATGATCGGTGGGCGCAGTTACAAAGAATCGCCGTTTAACCGCGCCACCCAAGCCAAGCGCCAGCAGGGTTCTACCTTTAAGCTGATCGTCTATCTATCGGCTTTGCGCGCGGGAATGAGCCCGGATAGTATTGTCGATGACAGCCCGATTACCGAGGGATTATACCGCCCGAAAAATTATGGTGACAACTATCGCGGTGCGATCACGTTAAAACAGGCTTTTGCCCAATCGAGCAATGTCGTCACAGTCCGGCTGTACAACCAGCTTGGCTATACAGCGATTGCGCGCACCGCCAAAGAATTGGGCATCGAAAGCCCGTTGTCACGCGACCCAAGCATGGCCTTGGGAAGTTCTGGCATGACTTTGATGGAACTTACTGGGGCTTATGCCGCCGTCGCCGCCGACAAATGGCCGGTCGCACCGCGTGCGTTTATAGCCGAAGACGAAAGCTGGTTTGACTGGCTGGTGTCGGGACAGCGCAGCTTTGACAATCGCAGCCACGAAGCGCTGCTGAAAATGCTAAGCGGCGTCATCAATGGCGGCACTGGCCGTGCGGCGCGGCTTTCCATCCCCGCTTATGGCAAGACGGGAACCAGCCAAGACTATCGCGATGCCCTGTTCATTGGATTTGCGGGTGATTTGGTCGTTGGTGTCTGGATCGGCAATGATGATAATACGCCGTTAAAAGGTATTACCGGTGGCGGCCTGCCTGCCCGCATCTGGCGTGATTTCATGGGACAAGCGGTGAAGGGCGCAGGGCCAAAATCCAAGCCCAGACCGGTAACACTCCCTAACCCCGATGGCCCCGTTGAGCCGCTCGATCTGCCCGATATTCCCGATCTGCCCATTGGCACGCCAGACATCCGCGTTGACCCTGACAAGGGTGTCACCGTGAGCGGCGAGATTGAGGGGATTCCGCTTGATTTGACGATAGACAGAAATGGGGTCGATCTCAAAACGCGGGATAAGCCCGGCGAGACGAAACGGTAACACTACCGCTAAGTTGAGAAGTCCCAGCCTAGAATGGTTGGCCAAGAATTGCCTCAAACGCTGGTTTGAAAGGCTCTGACTTTAGGCTTTTAGTTTCCAGCCAGAGCGCAAAAGGAGATATGTTCCAAAGCCCAGAACAACATTAACGATGAGCAAAACCGAACCACCCAACCAGATATTCGAATCCGTTGTGCCCAAAAAACCATAACGAAAACCGGAGATGATATAGAAAAACGGGTTCGCGTGGCTGATTGCCTGAAACGCAGGAGCCAGCCTGTCCACCGAATAGAATGTGCCCGAAAGCAACGACAAT
>JANOTI010000093.1:0-26669 GCA_031416255.1 Sphingomonadales bacterium
TTACGCGATTCCCGCCCTTGACGTGTGCAGCGCGAATCCGTAAAGGCGCGCTTCCATCCTTCGATGGCCCCTTCGTCTAGCGGTTAGGACGCGGCCCTTTCACGGCTGAAACACGGGTTCGATTCCCGTAGGGGTCACCAAATTATCGCTGCAGTTTATGCGCGACGGTGGGTTACCAAAATTGGCATTTTAGCCTTTGCGTTGCTTTAACAGCAGTTCCGCAACGCCGTAGGTGCGTTCATTATCGACATCGATGGCGAATGCGCCGTCGGGCGTGACATGCGGGACGACGCGCACGCCAAAGCGGCGGGAAATGGCGCGGAAGGCTCCATCGAGCGACGACCAGCCGAAGCGGAAACGAATGAGGTTCCAATATCCGAACGCTTTGGCAATGCGCGCGCGATTTTTGGCGAATTGTCCACCTTGGCGAAATGCCTCGGTCGCAGCCAATGCACTGCTGTTGCGCAGCCAAAAGACATTGCAGTTTGAAATCGCAACGTCGCTGAATTCGTAAAATTTGCGCTGGCCATCGGGATGTGCAGCGCGGATGGATTCGCGGGTGGCAAGGACCACTACAGCATCGCCGTCACCGGCCAGCGCAGCTTCATGCACACCGCGCAAATAGTCCGGTTCAGCCAGAACATTGTCAGCGGTCGTAATCATCAACGGAAAAGCGCTCTCGCCGCCCGCTTCGGCAATCGCAGCCTCGACGCTTTCGACAATGCCCGATTGCGCAGTGCACAATAGCAACCGTCCGGCCGCTTTCAAATCGACCACACCAGGCAAGTCAGCGATCACATCCGGATCGTGGATAGAGATCAAAACGCGCGCATCGGGGAAAGCAGGCCCGACCGCCTCGACCACCCATTGCAACAGCGGCTTGCCATTGATGGGAACACGGCATTTGTGGCTGACGCCTGCGCGTTCGGCAAGTGGATCAAGTGTGCCGTCGCGTTTGCCCGCGAGGATCAGAACAGTAGGTATCTTTGTCATCGGATGGCGATATAGAAGCGCGTTAGCAAAGCGGCAAGCTAAGGCTGGTAAAGCCTATCAAATTGGCCTAGGCGGCCTCCCGTAGCAGGCATTCAATCATCGCATTTTCCATAAGGCATTTATGGCACAACCCCTTCGCATTGCACCGCTTAAAATAGGTTTGGCCGGACTTGGGACTGTTGGCACCGGCGTTATCCGGCTGGTTGAGGAAAACCGCGCATTGATTGCGCGCCGTGCGGGACGTCCGATTGAAATCAGCGCTGTGACGGCGCGGGACCGGACCAAAGATCGCGGCGTAAACCTGTCATCCTACCGCTGGGTCGATGATATGGGTGAGTTGGCGACAGCTGGCGATGTCGATGTTGTTGTGGAGTTGGTTGGTGGCTCGGACGGCCCTGCACTGACGTTGGCGCGCGAGACGTTGGGGAATGGCCGGGCGTTGGTAACCGCCAACAAGGCAATGATCGCGCACCACGGCGCTGAACTGGGTAAACTTGCCGAAGACAGCCATGCTTCGTTGAAATTTGAAGCTGCCGTTGCTGGCGGCATTCCGGTGATTCAAGGGCTGCGTGATGGTGCGGCGGCAAACCGTATCGACCGCGTTTACGGTATATTGAACGGCACCTGCAATTTCATCCTCTCGGCGATGGAACGCGATGGGCGCGATTTTGCCGATGTATTGGCCGATGCTCAAAGCAAAGGCTATGCCGAGGCCGACTCCAGCTTTGACATTGACGGTGTCGATGCCGCGCATAAACTGTCGATCCTTGCCTCGCTCAGCTTTGGTTCGACCATCGATTTTGCCGGTGTTGAAATTCGCGGCATTCGCAAAATATTGGCCGCCGATATCGCGCAGGCACAGGCACTGGGCTATCGCATACGCTTGATCGGTTTTGCCGAAATTGACGGCGAAAACGGATCTGCGCAGATTTTTCAGCGGGTGCATCCATGCCTTGTTCCGCTGTCGCACCCGCTTGCGAATGTGACCGGCGCAACCAACGCTGTGGTTGCTGAGGGCAATTATTCTGGCCGTTTGCTGTTTCAAGGCGCAGGCGCCGGTGACAAACCCACAGCTTCGGCGGTGGTCGCTGACCTTGTCGATATCGCCCGCAAGGAAACTGGCCCGGCGTTCTCTATGCCGTCTGCCGAGCTTGAAACTTTGCCGCGTGCCGCATCTGCACACCGGATAGGCAAAACCTATTTGCGGATGCTCGTTGCAGACCGGCCCGGCGTGCTTGCAGAAATCGCCGCCGCTATGCGTGATGCTGGGCTTTCGATTGAAAGCCTGATCCAGCGCGAAGTCACTGACGGATCAGCGTTGATTTCGATGGTTACGCATGAAGGCCGCGAACAGGCCATCGACGCAACACTCAAAACTTTGTCGGGATCGACCAGCCTGCTTGGCGAACCGATGGTAATGCACATTTTAGGGGAATGACATGACGGCTGGACGAAGCAAAATACTCGACCGCGTATTGGTGCTCGAAATGGTGCGCGTCACCGAAGCAGCCGCTATTGCTGCCGCTAAGCTAATCGGTCGTGGCGACGAAAAAGCCGCTGATGCCGCCGCTGTCGAAGCGATGCGTGCGGCGCTGAACGAGCTGCCGATGGACGGCACTGTGGTCATCGGCGAAGGCGAACGCGACGAAGCGCCGATGCTGTTCATCGGTGAAAAGGTCGGCTCTGCCATTGGCACCGGCCCTAAAATCGACATCGCGCTTGATCCGTTAGAAGGCACAACGATTACCGCCAAGGCAGGCCCCAACGCGCTTGCAGTTTTGGCTGTGGCCGAGGAGGGCAACCTTCTCAACGCGCCTGACGTTTATATGGACAAGATCGCGGTGGGCCCGGGTTACTCGCCGAACATTGTTAATCTTGATAAAACTGTCGAAGAAAACGTCCGTGCTGTGGCCAAGGAAAAGGGCGTCGCCCCCGAAGAACTGATTGTCTGCGTCCTTGACCGTCCCCGTCATGAGAAATTGATCGCAGAACTGCGCGCGCTTGGCTGCGGCGTCATGCTGATCCCCGACGGTGATGTGGCCGGCGTGATCGCGACAACCAACCCGGACACGACCGTCGATATCTATATGGGATCAGGCGGCGCGCCCGAGGGCGTGTTGGCAGCAGCGGCTCTGCGCTGTGTTGGTGGCCAGTTCAAAGGCCGCTTGCTGTTCCGCAACGATGATGAACGCCTGCGCGCCCGCAAATGGGGGATTGAGGATCTGGACAAGATTTACGACCTTAAAGAGCTTGCCAAAGGCGACTGTATCTTTGCCGCGACCGGCGTGACCGATGGTTCGCTGCTTGAAGGCGTCAAACGCAACCGCGATGGCAAAATGACGACGGAAACTGTGGTCATGCGCGCGTCTTCAGGGACTGTGCGCTGGGTAAAAAGCGAGCATGGCGGACGTTAGCGGTCGGATTTTTCAGACGATTTAGAGGAATACCGTTTGTGGTGAAGAGTCTGAACAGAGTGAAGGCTCGTCTCGAAGCACTTAAGCGCAGGGCCCCGGTCCTTCGAGACGGCACTTCGCTTACGCTCAGCACCTCCTCAGGACGAACGGAGATTGATGCGGATTTCGCTTACCCCTCCTAAAACACGCCCAAAGCTAATCCCTCAGCCATCGCTGCGCCCAGATCATGGGCGGCCATTAGTTCCGGCGCCCCGATCACTTTCGGTGCCAGTATTGCCTCAGGCGTTTGCGCATGGGTGCAGACGATCATGCTGGCTGCCACTTGCTTCAACCGCCAGCCGGTTGCGATCCGTTCGGCCTGGCGCACAGCGTTGCTGCCGTCTGAGCCTGCACAGACGATCACCGCATACGACCGCCCCTCAATTTGGCCGAGGCAGGGGTAATAGGCTCGGTCGAAAAAGGCTTTCATTACTCCGCTGATTGCCGCCAAATTTTCGGGGAAGACAAACAGATAGCCGTCGGACTCGAGCAAGTCGTGTGCCTCAGCGTCACGCGCTGCAAACAGTCTCACCTCAATGCCGGCATTCCCGCATGCACCTTTTGCAGCCGCTAAGGCCAAGGCCTCCGACCCGCCCGTCATGCTGTCCCAAATGATCGCCATTTGCTTCATCGCAACAGCTTTAACAGGCAACTGAGACCGCACAACCGCTTGAACTCTTCCCTATAACAGCGCGCCCCTCTATAGGCCCGCCTCTATGCTGGCACGCCTGTTCAAACGATCCGCAATCAAACGCCCGATTGAGACTGCCCGGGTGCCGGACGGTGCGCGCGTCTATGCCATCGGCGATGTGCACGGCCGCAATGACCTTCTGCAATCGCTGCTCGATCAGATTGCCCATGACGATACAGCACGCGGCGCCGCCGAAACACAGATAATCTTTTTGGGTGATCTGGTAGATCGGGGCGATGATAGCGCAGGCGTGATTGAAACCGCGATGGCCCTAAAGACATCGGGGCGCAGCATCCGGTTCCTGCTGGGCAACCACGAAGAGGTTTTCCTGAAAGCCTGCCGCAAACGCGACCTTAAAACGTTGCGCTTTTTCTTGAAAATCGGCGGCGATGCGACGTTGCAAAGCTACCCTATTCCCCGATCGGAATATCTAACACTTACTTTGCAGGAACTTGCTGACCGTTTGCCCAGCCTTGTTCCAGAGGCACATTTAGCATTTCTGGAAAATTTTGAGGATCAGATCATCATTGGCGACTACGCCTTTGTCCATGCCGGCATCCGCCCGGGCGTTCCGCTTTCCGAACAAAAACGTAACGACATGCGCTGGATTCGCGAAGAGTTCACCGACCATCGCGGCGATTTGGAAAAAGTCGTGGTCTATGGGCATACGATCTACACCGAGATCGAGGAGCGCGGTTCGCGGATTGGTATTGATACCGGTGCGTTTGCGTCCGGTGTGCTGACAGCGATCGGCTTGGAAGGCGATAAACGCTGGTATCTGCAAACCTAAAGCAGAACAAAACACAATTTTACACTGCGATAGTATAAAATGAAAAGGCGGCACCCGATCATCGGATACCGCCCTATCGAACGTTTCAGGTGAATGAACCGGGTATTCAGGCGACTTGCAGATGCTCGCTTTCGTCTTCAAGATCGCGCAGTACATAGCCGCGACCCCAGACGGTTTCGATGTAGTTTTCGCCCATGCAGGCTAGCGACAATTTCTTGCGTAGCTTACAGATGAAGACGTCGATAATTTTCAGCTCAGGTTCGTCCATGCCGCCGTATAGGTGGTTGAGGAACATTTCCTTGGTCAGCGTGGTACCTTTGCGCAAGCTAAGCAGCTCAAGCATCGCATACTCTTTGCCGGTCAGATGAACGCGGGCGCCATCAACTTCGACCGTTTTGGCATCAAGGTTAACCGCCAGCTTGCCGGTGCGAATAACCGATTGGCTATGGCCCTTGGAACGGCGCACAACCGCATGAATACGGGCGACCAGCTCTTCGCGGTGGAATGGCTTAGTCACATAATCATCGGCACCAAAGCCGAACGAGCGCACTTTGGAATCCATTTCCGATACGCCTGAAAGGATCAGCACCGGCGTCTGCACCTTAGCGACGCGCAGCTTTTTCAGAACATCATAGCCGTGCATGTCCGGCAGATTAAGGTCGAGCAGAATGATATCATAATCATACAGCTTACCCAGATCGAGGCCTTCTTCGCCCAAGTCGGTCGTATAGACATTGAACCCTTCGGTCGCGAGCATCATTTCGATGGCTTTCGCGGTGGTCGGTTCGTCTTCAATAAGCAACACGCGCATGCGGCTGACCCCTCTTTGCTTTTGTGCAATCCCCTGCGGCTTTGCTGCTTTTCATTGCAACTCGACCGCTGGAAATCATTAACCATAAGGGAAATGAACTGAAAAGGTTAATTTCGTCTTAACATGCAGGACTCCGCGAGTCGCAACGGGTCAGATACGGTAAAAGTGACTCATTTCTGCGGGTTTTGAGGAAGCGACGGGCTGCAAAAAAAATTGCACTCGAGGCGGCTGTAAAGTTGAAAGTTGGTTCAAATTGCTGTTTGCCAATCAGAAAATGGCTTGCTAGCCTGTCGTTAATGCATAGGGCCATCGTTCGAATACGCCGGACCCTGTCTAATAATCAGGGAGTTTGTCATGAAAATTACCAAGCTAGCTTTATTCCTGTCGCCATCGATGCTGGCAATGCCTGTGTTTGCGCAAGAGGCGCCCGATAGCACAGACACCAGCAGCGCCGAGGAGAGCAAGCCGATACTGGTCACCGGGTCGCGGATTAAGCGCGATCCCAATGACAGCGCTCTGCCGCTGACGATCATCACACCCGACGACCTGTCGCGCGAAGGCATTAGCAGCCCCGAACAATTCATCAGCTTTCTGTCAACGAACGGAAATGGTGCCGATAATCTGGCATCGAATTCCGACGTTGTATCCGGTGCGGCTCGCGGCGGGAATAATGGTCTTTCAGCGGCAAACCTGCGCGGACAAGGTTCGGGTGCGACACTGATACTGTTGAACGGGCGACGTGTAGCCGCGCATGGCATCGGCGGCGGTGCTGTTGACGTCAACCAAATCCCCTTTGCCGCAATTGAGCGCATCGATGTTCTGAAAGACGGAGCATCGGCAATCTATGGCACCGACGCGGTTGGCGGGGTTATCAACTTTATCACCAAATCCAGTTTTCAAGGCGTTGCGCTGAATAGCTTCGTTGACATCACCCAAGAGGGCGACAGTCCGATCTACCGCTTGTCCGGTACTGCCGGTTATGGCGACATCAACGACGATGGTTTCAACGTGATGGCAGCGGTCAGCAAAAGCTGGAATGGCGTGCTTTACGGGCGGGATCGCGATTTCGTGAACGGCAATCAACCCAACCGCGGGCTTTCCGTCGATACCCGTGGCACACCGATTGCAACGATGTTTCCAACAGGAGCAAATGCGCTTTTTGCACCGACGGGCTCGTTGCTTAGCGGCGTGTCGCTGATTGAGGCTGGCGCAACCACCGCAGCAAGTGGCGGGATCAATTTCCTTGATCTTCCGGGCGGCGCAGGGTGCGAATCGATGGACGGGGGAATGGCGTATGACCAAGTCCTTTGGTCGATCCCCGGTGCGCGCTATGCGTGTGCTTGGGACACAGGGCGCGCAGCAACACTGCAACAGCCGCTGGAAACGTTAACCTATTACGGCAAAGCAACTCTGGCCCTTGGCGACCACCGGATTTCGGCAGAGCTTACAGGTTCTGATGCGGATTCAGCGAAGCGTTTTTCGAACAACCAATATTCGGGTAATACCGGGTCGTTGCCGCTTTATTATCCGCGCAATGCCCTGACAGCGACAACGTATGACGATATCTACAACCGGCTTGTTGCAGTATTTCCCGGTGTAGCCGCAAACTTTGGTAAGCCGATCTCGTATCGCTGGAGGTGCGTCGTTTGCGGTCCGCGTGAGTATAAGACCAACAGCAAGACGTTCCGCGCAGGGCTGAATCTCGAAGGTCCAATATCGGATAGCTGGGATTACCGCGCAGGCGGATCGTACGCGAAAAGCGAATCCAGTTCGGTTCTTGGCAGCGGCTATCATTACCGCGGTATTTTTGCGAACACCGCTTCGGCGATTGCGTCAGGCGTGCCGGGCGCTGTTTCTGGCGGTATCGATACACGCGCGCCAACGGCACCGGGCGCAACCGCGCCAGGCATCGTCGGTCTGTTGAACAGCGGTATTCTCAATCCGTTCTCGTTGAACCAGTCTGCTGCTGCAATTGCTGCTTTGGATTCCATCTCGGCAGAAGGCGTTACGCTGTACGGTGGCCAGTACGAAACGCGCCAGCTTGATGCCTCTGTGTCGGGGTCGCTGTTCGATCTTCCTGGTGGCGCTATTCAGGTGGCGTTAGGCGCCGACTACCGAAAAGAAACCTATAGCTTTAACGGATCAGCGGCAGCGGTCGCCGGTCAGCCCGATATTTTCAACGTCGCATTCGACAATGTGAATGCGCTGACGCCGAAAAACCGGACGGTTAAAGCTGTTTACGGTGAAGTGTTGCTGCCGATCTTCGATATGCTCGAAGTGACAGGTGCGGTTCGGCTTGACGATTATTCCGGTTTTGGAACAACGATCAATCCAAAGGTATCGGTAAAGTTCCGTCCTGCAGACTGGCTGATGTTCCGTGGGTCCTACAACACCGGATTCCGCGTCCCTGCGTTCAACCAAATTTTCAACGGCGTTACTCAGTCGCCAAATCCTGGCAATACTTTGACGGACCCGACGACCTGTGCGGCGGGCGGTATCATTGGTGTGACACCGGGATGTAATGCCATTACCCCAGATACGCTCACAGGTGGGAACCTGAACCTGGGCCCCGAAACATCGAAACAGTATTCGGTCGGCGTCGTCCTTCAGCCAACGTCACGGATAAGCGCCTCGTTCGATTTTTGGTCAATCGCGGTCGAGGACACTATCGGTTCGCTCTCGATCCGTCAGCTGCTCGATAATATCGCTGATTTCCCTGATCGCGTAGTCCGCACAGCAGGCATCATCACTTTGCTTGATCTGCGCGCTGACAATATCGGTTCGCGGCGGACACAAGGGCTTGAGGTATCGCTGCGTGCTGGCTTTGACGCGCTTGGTGGTTCGGTTACGGCCGGAATGGATGGAACCTATCTCATCAAAAAGCGGGAGAAGTTTCTGCCTTCCGCTCCTTTTGGACCAAGCCAGATTGGCGTGTTCACTTATGGTGGTGATCTTGGGCTTAAGTGGAAACACAGTGCGTTCATCAGTTATGAAAAGGACGCGTTCAATTTCTCGTTCTCGCAAATTTTCCGCAACGGATACAAAAACAACACCGCTATTCCGGGTTCGACGACCCGACCCGATTTCAATCCACGTGTAAAGGCCTATGTCATCTACAACACCTCGGCGAGCTATAGCTTTGACGAGAAGTTCAAGCTGACCGCAGGGATCAAAAACATCCTCAATACCGATCCGCCATTTGCAATCACCTATGATAGCAATAGCGGTGCAGGCAGCAGCTGGGAACCGCGCGTTGCTGACCCGCGTGGCCGGTCGTTCACTCTTGCCGCAGAGGTGAAGTTCTGACCCCAGATCGCAGACAGATCATGGCGGGGCTGGCGGCGCTAATGGCGTCGCCGGCCCTTCCGGCTGGCTTGGCTCCTGCAACACCGGGTTCGCGGGCGAAGCCTCCGCGGATCCGGCCGGGTGACACGATCGGCCTGATCGAACCTGCCTCCGCCAGCGAAGAAGCGTTCGACATTGCGTTGGTTGAGGAAGCTGTGCTTGCAATGGGGCTGAAACCCAAGCGCGGGCAGCATGTGCTTGGGCGTCACGGCTATCTGGGCGGGCAAGACAGGGACCGCGCTGCTGATGTGACTGCGATGTATGCCGATAAAGACGTGCGCGCCATAATGTGTGTGCGTGGCGGATGGGGATGCGCGCGCTTGCTGCCCTTTATCGATTGGGACGTTGTTCGCACCAATCCAAAGCTGCTGATCGGCTATAGCGACATCACCGCATTGCACATGGCAATCGCGGCCAAAGGCGGGGCTTACACGTTGCACGGCCCCAACGGATCAAGCGCATGGGGCAAAGCCTCGCTCGACAGTTTCAAGGCGGTTGCCTTTGACGGCGCAATGCCGCTGTACAAAAATCCGGTGGCCAGCGAAGACCGAATTATCCAACGCCGGTTTCGGACACAGATCCTGACTGGCGGCAAAGCGCAGGGGCGGTTGTTGGGCGGCAATTTGACGGTGCTGTCGGCTTTGGCGGGCACACAATACATGCCCAGTTTCGATGGTGCGATCCTGTTTTTGGAAGACGTTGATGAAGCCGAATACCGCATCGACCGGATGCTGACGCAATTGGGCCAAGCGGGCGTATTATCAAAGCTCGCAGGCGTGGTTTTTGGCCAGTGCACCAACTGCCGTGATGCCGATGGCAGCGGCCAAGGTGGCGGCTTCACCTTGAACGCGTTGCTGCAACAGCATCTGGGTGCGCTTGGCGTTCCCGCCTATCAGGGCGCGTGGTTTGGTCATATTGCTGACCAGTTTAGCTTGCCTGTCGGCGCGCTGGCCGAAATTGATGCGGATGCCGGAACGTTGCGTTTGCTTGAATCCGCGGTGCTATGATCCGCTCCGGATTGCGCTGGTTGCTGGCGGTTTTCTATTTTTTTGCCGGGGTTGCGCATCTGCGCAGTCCGGCGGGGTTCCTTGCAATAACACCCGATTGGGTTCCGTTTCCAGCCGAGGTCGTCGCGTTCACAGGCATTGCTGAAATTCTAGGAGCCATCGGCCTGTTGATTCCGCGCACTCTGCTTGGCTGGGCAAAGCCTGCGGCGGGGATCGGCCTCGCGCTCTACGCGTTGTTTGTTTGGCCTGCCAATTTCAACCATGCGTTCAACGCCATTCCGTTGGGCGGCGTGGCGGCAAGCTGGTGGTATCATGGGCCTAGGCTGATCGCTCAGCCGCTGATTATCTGGCTGGCGTTATGGGTTGGAGATGTGACCAATTGGCCGTTTCGCGGTAAGACTTGAAGTGAGCGCTGCGCTTCCTATTTTTACAGATATTCCGGCGGATAACTTCCCCGCCGATGCGGATAATTCCATTACGGACACTTTGACACACACCGGGCTGGTGGTTGAACACCGCCCATTCGCTGCACTAGGCAAGCGCGACCATGGTTGGCTAAAGCCCAATTTCCACTTTAGCTTTTCCGATTATTACAATCCTGCGCGCATGCATTGGGGCGATATCCGCGTGTGGAATGACGACGAGATTGCCGGACAAACCGGTTTTCCGCCGCACGCGCACGACAATATGGAAATCATCACCTATGTCCGCGAAGGCGCGATCACCCACCGCGACAGCATGGGCAATGTCGGCCGGACAGAGGCAGGCGATGTTCAAGCGATGAGCGCCGGCACCGGTGTGACGCACAGCGAGTATAATCTGGAGGAAGGGCTTTGCCGTCTGTTCCAGATTTGGATTTTGCCGCGTGATCGCGGCGTTGCGCCTGCATGGGATCAGCGGCAATTCCCGAAATCTGACCGGTCCGGAAACTTCACGGTGCTGGCAAGTGGTTATGGCGAAGCGGACGCGTTGGTTATTAACGCCAATGCTCGCGTGCTCGGCGCAACGGCGGCGGCGGGTGAAACGTTAAACTACAGGATCGAACCCGGACACTACGCTTATCTGGTTAGCGCAAAAGGGCGCGTCCGTGTGAACGGCGTCGAAGCCACCGCGCGCGACGGCTTTGCGATCACCGGCGAGGGGGCGTTGACCATCGAAGCCATAGACGATGCCGAGCTGGTGATGGTTGATAGCGCCTAGGCAAAACGCCGCGTCTTTGATTGCCGTGATTTTCGAGCCGTGAAATGTTCCATTTCACTCGAAATCACTTTAGGGGCAGGTCATGGCTTTTGATTTGCCCGAAGACGCGCTGAGCGAAACTTTTCTCGCCTCCACCGGGCCGGGTGGGCAGAATGTGAACAAGGTCGCAACCGCATGCCAGCTGCGGGTGGATGTTTTTGCACTTGGCCTGCCGCTGTACGCCTTTCGCAAGCTGAAAACATTGGCGGGCAGCAAGATGACAGTCGCGGGGGAGCTGATTGTTACCGCACGGAGCCATCGCACGCGAGAAGCCAATCGCGCCGATGCCCGCAAACGTGTTGTTGAAATGATCGATGAAGCTTTTGTCCGTCTGCCGCCCCGCATCAAAACAAAAGTGGGTAAAGCCGCCAAGGCACGGCGTGTCGATACCAAAAAGGGGCGCAGCACTGTTAAGAAGAACCGTGGTAAAGTCGCGCTCGACTGACTATCTGGAAAACCTATGTACGCATTCGATATTGCCCCCGACCGGCCCAAAGCCGAATTGTATGACGAACTGGTCAAAGCCGCCGATGCGCTGACCACCGGCGAACCCGATGGAGTGGCCAACATGGCCAATATCGCGGCGTTGCTCTGGCAGTTTCTGCCCGATCTGAACTGGTCTGGATTTTACCGGATGGTGGATGGCGAATTGGTGCTTGGTCCTTTTCAGGGTAAAGCCGCCTGTATTCGTATCCCGCTGAACAAAGGTGTGTGTGGTGCTGCGGCGCGGACCGCGACCAGCCAGCTGGTAGACGACGTCCACGCTTTCCCCGGGCATATTGCTTGCGATGCGGACAGCCGGTCTGAACTGGTTGTGCCGGTGTTGCGCGATGGAGCTGTCATTGCCGTAATCGATCTCGACAGCCCAAAGCCAGCGTGGTTTGATTCTGGCGATCAGGCTGGCGTCGAAAAACTGGCAGCTTTGCTCAGCAACCGTATCTGACCAATCTGCGTCATTTTGGAACAATACGGCGGTTCGCAGCGCATTTTACATCCGCGCGATTGGCGCGCCACATCAAAAAATGTTAAGGGCCCTTTAACCATCGAGTTGCGTCCTCTGCGCGGCTTTAGATGCCTAGGGAGCTGTTAACCATGAAGAATCTTCTATTTGCTGGCATTGCGGCAACATCGATGCTGACGATAAGCCCCGCTGCGGCGGCAAGCGACTCGTTCGCATCCAAAGCCGAAACCGGCAAATCAACCTCGGTTAGCGGAATTTTCGACGGTCGCCGCGGTGGTGGAGACGTTGTCGGGCCACGGCCCGGATCGCATGGCCCAAGCATCGGTGGCCCCGGAATAGGCGGCAATCACCGTTGGGGTCACCGGATCAGCGGTCGCTGGTTCGCAGGATTTTACGCACCCGGCGGCTGGAACGGCTATCGCGCGCCTATGCGTGGCTACACTTTGCCAACCTATTGGGTGCAGCCCAGCTACCGGATCAGCAACTTCCCTACTTATGGCCTGTACGCACCGCAAACCGGCTATGGCTGGTCACGCTATTATGATGACGCAGTGCTGACAGATAGCCGCGGCTATGTGCAGGACCACCGCAGCAACATCCCATGGGATCGTTATGAAGGTGGCTATGCCCCGGGTGAATATTCCGAACCCGATTTTGGCCCGGCCATGGGTGCAGATCGCGGCGTTTATTATGGCGATGAACGCGTGTATTCGGGCGCCGGAAACCCGCCGCCTCCAGCACCGCATGTTGTTTACCAGCAAGGCACGGGGCAACCCGATTATCGCCAGCCTGGCTACGACCAAAATGGCCATGGCCAGCCCGATCCGCGTTATGGCGAAGGCGGCTATCCTTCGGGACAATCCTATGAAAGCCGTTATGGTTTTGAACAGTACGAACGCTGCCTGAAAGAGCGCGGCGTTGCAGGCGGTGCCATTGGTGCCGTTGTCGGTGCTGTGGTTGGCAACCGCGTTGCAGGCCGTGGTGACCGCCTTGCCGGATCATTGATCGGTGGAGGTGTGGGCGCACTTGCGGGAATGAGCATCGAAAAAGCCGCGAATAAGTGTAAAAAACACCTCCCGCGCGGTGATCAGTATTATTACAATCAGGGCAGTTATCACGGCGAAGGCTATCACGGCGGCTATTATCAGCAGAGCTATTATTATCCGGCTCCTGTTGTGACCACAGTTACGATCATGCCCGCCGTCACCACCACAACAACGGTCACCGAAGAGGTGTATTACGAAACCGTATCGGTTCCGGCAAAAAAGCGTGTGGTAAAAAAATGGAAGCCAAAACCCAAGCCACGCTGCGGCTGCAAATAATACGGAGTCAGACCCTAAGCTGAATTACGAAAACCCCCGCCCAATACTGCGGGGGTTTTTGTTTGATGCTAAAGGCTGCTTGGCAGACATCGGGTTTAGCCCTGGGGAAAATGACGGCGTCTCTTTCCCGGCGCTGCTGCTCTGATCCCAGTATGAATTGGCGGATAGTCAACGAACTCTCGTTGCAGCAATGCAACGCATGGCGACAAAAGCGTAGCGGCAATGCGCCAAAGCCTTTCTTTGCGCAGAGAATCGGGATATGGGGCGCGCAACATCAATTTAGGAGTAATGACTATCGCTGTTCCATCGTCACGCCGCAGTCTGACGCCACCCATTAAAAGCGGCCCACGCTTTAACGAATACATCACAAGCGAAAAAGTGCGGGTGATTGATCAGGATGGCGAAAATATCGGCGTATTATACACCAAAGAAGCGATAGCACAGGCCGCCGAAGTCGGGCTGGATCTGGTTGAAGTCTCCCCCAATGCTGATCCGCCAGTGTGCAAATATCTGGACGTCGGCAAATTCAAATATGAAGCTCAGAAAAAGGCGAATCTCGCCCGTAAGAGCCAGAAGACGCAAGAGATCAAAGAGATCAAGATGCGTCCGAACATCGACGACCACGATTATGTGACGAAGATGAAAAAGATTACCGAATTCATCGGCGAAGGCGACAAAGTAAAAGTGACTTTGCGTTTTCGTGGCCGCGAAATGTCGCACCAGCAACTGGGCATGGGCCTGTTGCAGCGCGTGGCAGAGGATATGACCGAAACCGCAAAGGTTGAAGCCTATCCCCGGCTTGAAGGCCGGCAAATGCTGATGGTGCTTTCACCGAAATAGGGACGCAGACTATGTCCACGACGCCAAAAACGCTCACCATGCCGGTCTCCACCAGCCGTGCAAATCCAACGCCATCACCGATGAAGCGTCTTACGGTGCCGCGAATCCGGCAGCGCAAAGGCGGTGAGCCGCTTGTGATGCTGACAGCTTACACCGTGCGGATGGCACAGATCATGGATCCACACTGCGATATGCTGCTCGTCGGTGATTCGCTGGGGCAAGTGATTTACGGGCTGCCGCATACCGTTGCGGTGACGATGGAAATGATGGCGCTGCACGGTGCCGCTGTTGTTCGGGGCAGCTATCATGCGGCGGTTATCGTCGATATGCCCTTTGGTTCGTATGAAGCATCGGCCGAACAGGCGTTTCACAATGCCGCGCGCCTGTTGAAAGAAACCGGTGCTGCCGGGGTGAAATTGGAAGGCGGCAAAGTGATGGCTCCGACCGTTGAATTCCTTACCTCGCGGGGTATTCCTGTTATGTCGCATGTCGGATTGACACCGCAAGCGGTCAATATTCTTGGCGGATACGGCGTGCGCGGAAAAGGGGATGCCGAGGCAAAATCGATCGTCGAAGACGCCGTTGCGCTATCAAACGCGGGTGCCTTTGCCATGGTGATCGAAGGAGTAATGGAGCCGATTGCTATCGAGATCACACAAAAAGTCGCTTGTCCTACCATCGGTATCGGCGCGTCGGCACAGTGCGATGGACAGGTATTGGTGACCGAGGATATGCTCGGGCTGTTCGAACGCACGCCGAAATTTGTAAAGCGCTATGGCGCAATGTCGGACATGGTCGAAAGTGCGGTCGTTGATTATGCACAAGAGGTGCGTTCACGCGCATTTCCCGGGCCCGATCAAATCTATACAACCGGCCAATAGCGCGCAATTTTTTCACGATTCTATCAGGGCTGGCCTATCCGGGGCTCTGCGGTTAAGGACGCCTGTAACATGTTTGACGGGAGGCCTTTTTGGCACTGACACCAACTGACAAGATTGCTGCGACCGACGAGGCTTTTCTGCGCGAAGTCGATGACGCGGTGCGTGCCGGCGATCTGGAACATATTTGGAAACGCTATGGCCGCTGGCTTGTTGCCGCGGTTGTTATCGGGCTGCTGGCTTTTGCTGGTTGGATCTATTGGCAGAACGAAAAAGACGCCGCCGCCGCCGCCAATGGCGAAGCGTTTATCGCTGCGGTTGAAACGCTTGATGCAGGCGACGAAAAGGCGGCACTTGCTGATCTTGCCAAGCTCGCTAGCGCCGATCAGCCGGGCTACCGGGCAATGGCGCAGATCATGATTGCCAATATCGCTGCCAAAAATGGCGACTCCAAAAAGGCTGTGGCTGATTATGCAAAGATCGCCGCTGATAGCAGCTTGCCGCAATCCTTTCGCGACATGGCGTTGATCCGGCAAACGGCTACCGAATTTGATACGTTGGCACCCCAGGCTATTGTTGACCGCCTCAAGCCTTTGTCGAAACCAGGCCATGCATGGTTCGGTAGCGCGGGAGAAATGACCGCGATTGCATACACCAAAATGGGCAAAGAGAATCTGGCTGGTCCCATTTTTGCTCAGATTGCCAAGCAGGAGGATGTTCCGGAAACGCTGCGCAGCCGGGCGCAGCAAATGGCAGGCAGTCTTGGCGTGGATGCGGTTCAGCTTAATGAAAAGCAGACCGGTGCATCGGCAACAGCAGATGCAGACAAAGGAAGCGAAAAGTGAAGCATAAAAATACGGTTCTAATCGCTCTAAGCGTACTCGCCTTGACTGGTTGCGGGGTCATTGGCGGTGGTGGGAAGAAAAAAGACACCCCCACGCTTGGCAACCGCGTCGATATATTGGGAACCGAGGCGGATACCCAAGTCGATTCCAATCTGGCAGGAACCGCGGTAATATTGCCGCCTGCTACAACCAACGCTAATTGGGCACAGCCCGGCGGTAACGCTGCAAAATCGCCGGGACATCTGACCTTTTCGGATACCCCCGTACAGGCGTGGACAGCGAAAATTGCTGGCGGAACGGATCGTGCGCGGCTTGCCGCTGCCCCTGTCGTCCACAGCGGAAAAGTGTTCGTGATCGATACCGAGGCGCGCGTGTCTGCCTTTGACGCAAGCACAGGTGCAGCATTATGGTCGGCTATGCTCGACGTCGATAAGGACGGAAAGCCCTCGCGCTTTGGCGGCGGGGTCAGCACCGATGGCACCTTGGTTTATGCCACTAACGGTGTCGGCGATGTTGCTGCGATGAAAATCGAAAGCGGTGAAACTGTCTGGAAGAAACGCCCCGCAGGGCCGTTGCGCGGCGCCCCCACCATTTCAACTGGCAACATCTATGTGATGACGCAGGATAACCAGATTTATGCTTTGCGCGCGTCTGATGGCGAACCGCAATGGAACGAGGCGGGTCCTGTCGGCACGTCAGGTATTTTCGGCGTTGCAGCTCCTGCTGCAGCACAAGGCACAGTCATTGCTGGTTATTCAACCGGCGAGCTTGCCGCGTACCGGTATGAAAACGGCCGCAGCCTGTGGAGCGACACATTGTCGCGGACAGCGATGTCCACCACCGTATCCACGCTGACCGATATTGACGCTGATCCCGTCATTGACCGCGGCCGCGTGTTTGCCCTTGGCCAGGGTGGACGCATGGCATCCTATGAACTGGTAACCGGCCAGCGCATTTGGGAAATCAACATTGCCGGGATTACCACCCCAGCCACAGCCGGCGATTGGGTGTTTGTCCTGACCAGCGAAGCGAAATTGCTATGCGTGCAACGCGCCAGCGGAAAAATCCGGTGGTTGTCGCAACTGCCGCGCTTCCGCAAAGAAAAAGACAAAAGCGGCACAATCACCTGGCGTGGTCCGGTGCTGGTTAACAACCGTCTGATTGCGGCCAATTCACAAGGCGAACTGTGGACGATTTCAACCACAGAAGGCGTGGCCACATTGATGACTGACCTGAAAAGTCCGATTTCGGTTGCACCGGTCGTTGCTAACAACATGCTCTATGTGCTGGACGATAGCGGCCGCGTCACCGCGTTTCGGTGAAGATCCTCTGCAACGGCAGAGGCACAGTACCGGCCCTTAGGCCAAAGGATATACTATGTTGCCGACAGTAGCCATTATCGGTCGCCCTAATGTCGGCAAATCCACGTTGTTTAACCGTCTGGTTGGCAAAAAGGTTGCGCTGGTGGACGATCAACCGGGGGTGACCCGTGACCGGCGCGAAGGCGTCGGCAAACTGTTCGATCTGACCTTCACGATTGTCGATACTGCGGGTTATGAAGACCATGATATCGCGTCGTTGCCCGGGCGAATGCGGATGCAAACCGAGGCCGCCGTTGACGGTGCCGATGTTGCCCTGTTCGTGGTCGATGGCCGCGCAGGCGTAACCCC
This sequence comes from Sphingomonadales bacterium, assembly GCA_031416255.1. Lineage (GTDB taxonomy): Bacteria > Pseudomonadota > Alphaproteobacteria > Sphingomonadales > Sphingomonadaceae > Sphingorhabdus_B. The sequence continues at coordinate 17,846 of JANOTI010000093.1, forward strand.
GCTTGACGAAGAAATTGCCCGCTGGCTGCGCAGCAGCAAAACGCCCATCATTCTCGCTGTGAACAAAGCCGAAGGTAAACAAGCGGAAACGACAATCATGGAAGCCTATGCGATGGGCTTTGGCGAAGGCGTTGCGATCAGTGCTGAACACGGCGAAGGTCTGGCCGACCTGTTTCAGGCTTTGTTGCCCCATGTTGATGGCGGCGAAGAAGCGATCATTGATAATGAGGCGCCGGATGCACCGTTGAAACTGGCGATTGTGGGTCGCCCCAATGCGGGCAAGTCAACGCTGATTAACCGGATTCTGGGCGAAGAACGATTGGTCACAGGGCCAGAGGCCGGGATTACCCGCGACAGTATTTCGATTGACTGGGAATGGCATGATCCCAACCCCGCTGACCCCGATTTTGCCGTCCGCAAGGTCCGTCTGATCGATACCGCTGGCATGCGCAAACGCGCCCGCGTGCAGGAAAAGCTTGAAAAGCTGTCGGTCGCTGATGCCCGCCACGCCATCGACTTTGCCGAGGTTGTTGTGCTGGTGCTCGACGCTACGCTGGGCTTGGAGCTGCAAGATTTGAAGATCGCTGATGGCGTGCTCGAGGAAGGCCGTGCGCTGATTATCGCTGTGAACAAATGGGATGTCGCCGTCGATGGAGCCAGCCTGTTTAAGGGCATTCGTGGTGCGCTGGATGAAGGTCTTGCCCAGTTAAAAGGCGTGCCGATGATTGCTATTTCCGGCCTAACCGGCAAAGGCCTTGACCAGCTTTTGACCGCAGCCTTTGCTGCGCGTGAAGCCTGGAGCAGGCGAGTTTCAACCTCGGTTCTCAACCGCTGGTTCGAGGCCGCTGTGGACGCTAACCCACCGCCAGCACCCGGTGGAAAGCGGATTAAATTGCGCTATATCACGCAAGCCCGAAATCGTCCGCCTACCTTTGTCGTCTTTGGCACGCGCACCGAACAATTGCCCACCAGCTATCACCGGTATTTATTAAACGGTATTCGCCGCGATTTGGATTTTGGCGCAGTTCCGGTGCGGATCAACTTACGCTCGTCGAAAAATCCGTTCGCCGACGGTTAAGGTCAGACCCTGACCCTGAATTCATGAGAATGAAACTGCGCCTGTCCGGCGCGCTTAACTATCGGTTTACCTCTCTTCTTTAGTACGCAACTTGTTTGTGGGGCTTCAAAAGCAGGAGAATTTGGGAATGACCCCGTCGGAAGAGTATATTGACTGGACTGCCTTGGCCGAGACGCGCAGCGCACTGGGCGATGCGTTTGTGCGTATACTCGGCTATTTCCGTGAGGACGGTACAAAGTCGGTCGCCGAGATTGAAAACGCTATGCGCGAACGCAATTCGGCAAAGCTGGTGCTTCCTGCCCATACTCTGAAAGGCGAAGGCTACCAGTTTGGCGCGGTAAAGCTTGCCGAACTTGCCGAGCAAATCGAAGTGGCCGCACGCCACTATGTCGAGATCCACCAAGATCCCGAAGAGCTTTTGGAAAAAATTGTGCAGCTACGCCCATTATTTGAAAAGACGCTAGCGGCGCTTGAGACCGAGGTTAGCCCATTGGTCGAACGCCGCACCGGTTTTGGTACGCGGATGATGGGGAATACCCAGTTCAGCCGCTACGGCTGATTTTGCGTCGCGCTTGACGCTAAACGGCCTGCCAATGCCGATTTCCTGTTCTTGCTCAGGACAACACGTCACCTTCGTCTATTATCGTGAACCAAATTCCGGATGTAGATGTCTTGGGGATTACACCTCGGCAGGGGTGGATTGCAGCTGGATGTAATTCTCCAGTCCCATTTGGGCGATCATTCCCAACTGGGTTTCCAGCGTATCGACATGCTCTTCTTCGCTGGCAAGGATGGCGGAAAACAGGTCGCGACTGACGAAGTCGCGGACGCTTTCGCAATGCACAATCGCATCGCGCAACGGGGGCAGAGCTTCATATTCCAGCTCAAGATCAGCTTTTAAAATCTCTTCGACATTTTCGCCGACGCGCAAACGGCCGAGCATCTGAAAATTGGGCAGTCCGTCGAGAAACAATATCCGTTCAGCAAGCTGGTCAGCATGTTTCATTTCATCAATGGATTCGTGCCGTTCAAAGGCCGCCAGTTTCGACACGCCCATATTATCGAGCAGGCGGTAATGCAGCCAGTATTGGTTGACTGCTGTCAGCTCGTTCTTCAGCGCCTCGTTGAGGAATTCGATGACTTTTGCGTCGCCCTTCATGGCACTTCACTCCGCTTTGTTGTGGACATTAAGGATACACCGCAAACACAACGAAAGAAAGACGGAAAGGCGCAGGAAAGCTGGATTTTTAGAAAGAAAATCGTGCCGCTATTGCTAAGCGGTTGCAGATTTCATGCTGATAATGTCTCGCGCGAACGGCAAGCACTGCCCACATTTGGGTTTGCTGCCTAGCCGGGCATAGACTTCGCACGGTCGTTCACGCCCGCATCGCGTGGCGGCGCGCAGGTCTTTTTCCCGAATGGCGTTGCAGACACATACTATCATCGATTCGATGTTTAAGCATAATGCGAATTGATTGCAATAGCATTAGTGCAAACGGAACCTATCCGCTTCTAGCCCCGCAAATCCTCCCGAACAAAATCTGCTGCTCGCTCTCCAATCATCATAGACGGCGCATTGGTATTACCCGACACAAGCCGGGGCATAATGCTGGCGTCGGCAACATAGAGACCGTCTAGGCCGCGATATTTCAGCCGCGCATCAACCACATCATCCGCATTTGGTCCCATGCGGCACGTTCCGACAGGGTGATAAACGGTGTCTGCGCGGTTGCGGATCAGCGTTTCGAGCGCAGCATCATCCTCCAGCGGTGTCGCCATACGGTCTTTGCCACCATAAACCGCAAGGGCAGGCGCATCAAAAATCCGGTGCATCAAGCGGACGCCAGCCTTCAACGTTACCATATCGCGGTCGTCGGTTAAAAAGCCCGGATCGATCAGCGGTGCATTGGCTGCATCCGCCGAGGCGAGACGCACACTGCCTCGGCTATAGGGCCGCAGCACGCACGCATGGCAGCTATAGCCATGACCCTTTACGCTGGACCGGCCATGATCCTCAAGCATTGCAGGAACAAAATGATATTGAACATCGGGGGCTGGCAGCGCGGGATCGGTTTTCCAAAAGCCGCCGCTTTCCGCAAAACAGGTTGTCATCACACCGGTGCGTTTGAACCGGTGCTCGATAATGGCTTTCAGCATTTTCCAATTGCCCGCCATCGAATCGCCAAAGAAATCCTGCGATCCGGTTTCAAAGCTCGACACATAATCGATATGGTCTTGGAGGTCGGCACCGATGGCCGGCTTATCCTGTACCACATCGATTCCCAGTCCGCGCAGATGATCCGCGGGGCCAATGCCCGATAGCTGAAGAATTTGCGGGGAACCAAATGCACCTGCCGAAAGAATCACAGCTCCGCGCGCTTTGATTGTGCGTTTGCGTCCGAAACTTTGCCGGATCACCACGCCTGTCGCGCGCCCGTTTTCGACGATAATCTTTTCCGTCAGCGCACCGGTTATTGTCGCCAACCGTCCAGTCGCCACTGCCGGTTCGACATAGGCACGCGATGCGGACCAGCGTTCGCCTGCCTTTTGGGTCACTTGGTACAAACCAAATCCGTCTTGGGTCACACCGTTGAAATCGGCGTTGCGCGGCATTTGCAATTCGTTTGCGGCATCAATGAAGGCAAGGCTTCCGGCCTGTGGCCAGCGTTGATCCATGACATTCAGCGGACCGTCGCCACCGTGAAACGCATCAGCACCGCGTTCATTGCCTTCGGATTTTTTGAAATAGGGCAGAACGTCGTCATAGCCCCAGCCATCGCAACCGAGCGCAGCCCATTGGTCATAATCATAGGCAGCGCCGCGTATATATACCATTGCATTGATTGCGCTTGACCCGCCAAGGCCGCGCCCACGCGGCTGGTATCCGGTGCGGCCGTTCAGTCCCTTTTGCGGAACCGTGTCATAGCGATAGTTGGACGCTTTCGGGATGAACGGCATAAAGCCCGGGGTTTTTACAAGGATGCGGTTGTTAGTCCCGCCCGCCTCAATTAGGCAGACCGAGAACTTGCCACCTTCAGACAACCGCCCCGCCGCTGCACTCCCCGCCGACCCGCCGCCCACCACGATAATATCAAATTCGTCCATATATGCTCCTTTGGCCCACTAGACCGTTTGCCCTGAGTGCTGCTGAAGCCAAAGGCTGAAGCAATGTATCGAAGGGTAGCAACACTTCGATACGGCACTTCGCCTGCGGCTCTGCACCTGCTCAGTGCAAACGGACTGGGATTCTCGAGGATAAGGGTTTAATCGGACGATTAAATTTGGCAATTGCTATTCTGCGGGTGTGAGCAGTTTTTCTTGAGCGGACTGTTCTTGGGCGCTCAACCAACGCGCGCGGATGGCCTCTGATGTGTCCCGGCTGCCGTCATGGCTCCAGCCGGGCGGGCGCCAGATATAACCGAGTTTCGAATTCCAGGGTGCTGACCAGACATCCTTAAAAATGCCGATCCATTCGTGGAATACGCTGTGCAGCAGACTGAATGTGCCGAGTTGTTTCACGACGCCATACCGGATGCGTTCGTCATCGGTTTCGGCGATGAAGCTGCCGAACATCCGGTCCCAGACGATGAAAACGCCCGCATAGTTGCTATCCAGATACCGCGGGTTGGTCGCGTGGTGGACGCGGTGATGCGACGGTGTGTTCATCACCGCCTCAAACCATTTTGGCATGCGCCCTATCGCTTCGGTGTGAATCCAGAATTGATAGATCAGATTGATTGCGCCGCAAAACGCGATCATCGCCGGATGGAACCCGGCAAACGCCAGCGGCAGGCGGAAAATGAAACTTAACGCGATAAAACCGGTCCAAGTCTGCCGCAGCGCAGTCGATAGATTGTAATGCTGGCTGCTATGATGATTGACATGACTCGCCCAAAACCACCGCACCCGATGTGCCGACCGGTGAAAGACATAATAGAGAAAGTCGTCGAGGACAAAACAGGCGATCCATGCCCACCAGGCCCAGCCGATGTCGAAAATCCGATAATCATACAGCGTTAACAGCCCTGCAAAAACCAACCCGCCGGTCAGCGCGCCTGCGACCTGACTGCCTGTCCCTAAAGCGAGCGAAATAAGCGTATCTTTCGGCTCATATTTCTCCGGCGCCTTCCTGCGCGCCCACCACATTTCCAACACGATCAGCAGGATGAAAACCGGAACGGCGAAATCGACAGGGTTGAAAAGATCCGGCATATTCAGACCGCCATATGCCGAAGGCCAGCAGCCCAATATTGCGCATCTGCCCCCAGGTTGAGCGTCACTTTGCCGAAGGATTTTTCACCTGTGCCTATGGTCAGGAAATGATGATCAAGCCGCGAATCGCTATGACCATCAAGCAAGCGTCCGGCAAAATGCGCGCCGTGGCGGCGGATGAGTATGTGTCGCCCAGTGATGTCTTTCATCAAAGCCCCTATGCCTGCGCGATCGAGTATGATTTCTGCTGCGTCAAAACCGCAAACGGCTTCTTCGGCCAAGCGGCGGGCGTGGCCTTCATCGCGGATTCGGATGTCGCCGCCAAGGCCCATGCGCTTGGCTGTCCAGGCGAGCAGCAGGATCGCCAAAATAGAGCCGCCGAGTTTGGCCAGTTCAATCCACGCCGCCCCCACAGCTCAGGCCTTTGCTTTCAAGATGTCCATCAGCGGACGGATCGGGCTGACGTCATAGCCCGCCTTCGCCGCCATGTTGGTCAGCGAATCGGGGTCGCCCCCCTGTGATGCCTCAGCCAGCGCCCACAACAATGTGGAGCGCGTGCCGGACCGGCAATAGGCCAAAACCGCACCCTCCGCGCTCTCTAGCGCCTCGGCCATCGCATTCACCTGCGGTTCGCTAAACCCCGAATGCGTTACAGGTATTGCGACATAATCCATCCCGGCTGCCCGCGCCGCTGCCTCAATCTCTGCCCCCGGCGTCTGGTCGTCGCTTTCATCTTCGGGCCGGTTGTTTATGACCAACGTTACGCCCAGTGCGCCCGCCTCGGCAATTTCGGCAAGCCCGATTTGTGGTGCAGCGTAGATATCATGGGTCAATTTGCGGAACATTGGCGTCATCCTTCCGCTGCATCCTGTATTACAGACAGAAACGCTGCGCCATAGGCTTCAAGTTTGCGTGCACCGATGCCGCTAATCAGCGCGATCTCTGACAAGGACTGCGGCCGTCGCTCGGCCAGTTCGCGCAAGGTTGCGTCGTGGAATATAACATAGGGCGGCACATTGGCCTCAATCGCCATCTCGCGGCGCTTAGCGCGCAACGCTTCAAACAACGGATTGTTCGCCGGATTGTCGAGCCCGCGTTTATCCTTACGCGTTTTGGTCGGCACAACGATTTGCAAGCGCGCCTCACCCTTCATCAACGCCCTCGCCGCGCCTGCCAGCCGCAAGCCACCATGTTCATTCGCGGTTAAATGCCCCTGCGCCTGCAACGCCCGCGCCACTGGCTTTATCAACCGCACATCATCGCCATTAACGATGCCAAACACCGAAAGCTGGTCATGCCCGCGTGACAGGATGCGTTCATCCTTGCCGCCGGTCAGTACCTTTTCCAAATGACCCACGCCGAAACTTTGCCCCGTACGATACGCCGCCGACAGCAGCTTCTGCGCCAGTTCGGTCACGTCCAGCACCATCGGCGCGTCCAGACAATTGTCGCAATTGCCGCAATTTTCGGGCGGGTCTTCGCCGAAATGTTTCAGCAGAACGGCGCGCCTACATCCCGCTGTCTCGGTCAAAGCCGACAGCGCATCGATCCGCGTTTTGTCCGCTGGCTGCCGGGCCTCTGGCTGTTCCTTCAAGCGTTCGCGCGCCAGGCTGAAATCGCCCGGCGACCAAAACAGATGCGCCACAGCCGGATCACCATCCCGCCCCGCACGCCCGCTTTCCTGATAATAGGCTTCGATCGATTTGGGGATGCCCGCATGCGCGACGAAACGCACATCGGGCTTATCAATCCCCATGCCGAACGCCACCGTGGCGACCATGATCATATCCTCGGACGCGACAAAATCAGCCTGCGCCTTCATTCGCGCGACAGGCTCCATACCGGCATGATAGAACCGTGTCGTCCGCCCGGTTTTGGCGATCAACGCCGCCAGTTTTTCGGTGCGGTCGCGGGTCGTGGCATAGACAATCCCCGCGCCGTTCCAACCGCGAATGGCCGAGACAATCGCCGAGCCTTTATTGGCCGCATTGGTCACCGCATAGCGGATATTGGGCCGGTCGAAACCCGATACGATCATGCCGTCGGTGGCGATCCCCAATTGCTCACCAATATCGGCGCGGGTGTGGGCGTCGGCGGTAGCGGTCAGCGCCAACCGGGGGACATCGGGAAAGTCGTCCATCAACGGACGCAGCAGGCGGTAATCGGGGCGGAAATCATGCCCCCATTCGGAGACGCAATGCGCCTCGTCTATCGCGAACAACGCGATCCGCGCTTCGCGCAACAGCCCACGAAAATCGGCGGTGCTGGCCCGTTCTGGCGCGATATACAGCAGGTCAAGATTGCCGTCGCGGAAGCGTTCGATGGTTTCGGCGCGGTTGTTATCGGCAGAAGTCAACGTCGCCGCCCGAATGCCCGCCGCATTGGCGCTACGCATCTGATCGTGCATCAACGCAATCAGCGGCGAGACAACAATCGTAGTCCCGCCAAGCAGCAACGACGGCAGTTGATAACACAAAGACTTCCCCGCCCCCGTCGGCATCACCGCCAAAGTGCGTTGCCCCGCCAACACCCGATCAATCACATCGCGCTGCACCCCGCGAAATTCGGGAAAGCCAAATACGCGATGCAAAACGTCTGCTGGGTCAAGAATATCGGGAGTTATGATTTCAGAATCTGGCGCCATCGCATCCAGCGTTAGGGAGGAAATTTGTTCAAGAATAGACCGCTGACGCAAGACGCACGACTCCCCTGTGGAAAGTTAGGTTTAGCCTAAACTCACACCCGAGTCGTTTCGGAACATAAACAGAACATGTTCCAAGGTAAAGCCTGACCACTTCGCACCACTGCTTGCACCGCTGCCCTCCCCCTGCTAGCCGCGCTTGCGTTAGGTCACGCAAAGGTTTCCCCATGAAAGATTCGATCAAAAAGGTTGTGCTCGCGTATTCGGGCGGGCTCGACACCAGCGTTATCCTGAAATGGTTGCAGGTCGAATATGGCTGTGAGGTGGTGACCTTTACCGCCGATCTGGGGCAAGGCGAAGAGCTGGAACCGGCGCGCGCTAAGGCTGTGTTGATGGGTGTGCCCGATCACCACATTTACATCGACGATCTGCGCGAAGAATTTGTCCGCGACTTTGTCTTCCCGATGATGCGCGCCAATGCGCGGTATGAGGGGGATTATCTGCTTGGCACCTCGATCGCGCGACCACTGATTTCCATACGCCTGATCGAGATTGCCGCCGTATCCGGTGCCGACGCGTTTGCGCATGGCGCGACGGGCTAAGGCAATGTCGAGGTCAGTTTCGATCTGTCGGCTTATGCGCTGAACCCCGATATCAAAGTCATCGCCCCGTGGCGCGAATGGGATTTGACCAGCCGCACGCGGTTGATCGAATGGGCGGAGGAGCACCAGATTCCGGTGCCAAAGGATAAGCGCGGGGAATCGCCGTTTTCGACCGACGCCAATTTGCTGCACACATCATCCGAAGGCAAAGTGCTGGAAAATCCGTGGGATGAAACCCCGGACTATGTCTATTCGCGCACCGTCAATCCAGAGGATGCGCCCGATACCCCC
>JANOTI010000094.1:0-3921 GCA_031416255.1 Sphingomonadales bacterium
TCCACTGGCATCAAATGCGTTCCTTGATGCAGCAATTGGAACACCGCATGTTGTGCGTCTGTGCCAACGCCGCCCCAGGTTACAGGCGCACTAGGATAGGTCAGCAGCTTGCCACCCAACGTCACCGATTTGCCGTTTGATTCCATTTCCAACTGCTGCAAATAATCGGGAAGCAACCGCATACGTTCATCATAGGCGAACACGGCGCGCGTCTGACAGGCACGGGTTTGCGCGTAATACAGGTCTGCAAAGGCCGCCAACACCGGCGCGTTCTCGGTCAGTGGCGCTGTGCGGAAATGACGGTCCATTACAGCGGCTCCTTCGAGCAATTCTTCATACGCCGCCCATCCAAGCGCCGCCGCAAACGGAAAGCCGATAGAGCACCACAACGAATACCGCCCGCCAACACTTTCCGCGAAGGGCAGTATGCGGCTTTCATCGACGCCCCATTCGAGCGCCTTTTCGGGCTTAGCGGTCAACGCAATCAGGCGACCGTGTGGATCATCAACCCCGCCGTCACGCATCCATTGCAGCGCACTTTCGGCATTCAACAATGTCTCGGTGGTGGTGAACGTTTTGGATGCGACCGCAATTAACGTGGCGTGCGGGTCCATGTTTTTAACCGCTTCGGCCATCGCTGCGCCATCGATGTTCGATACGACTTTTACGTCATATTGCGAACCATCGCGGCCCAAGGCGTCGATCAGCAATTTGGGGCCAAGTGCCGAACCGCCAATACCTATGTGCAGGATATGCTTGATCTCGCCGAACGCGCCGCATTCAATCGCGTCAAGCAAACCGCGCATCCGCGCTTGCAGTGCTTTGGCTTGCGCTACAGCCTCGGCCGACCCACTGCCGCGTTCGGCGGTGTGCTCGGCTGCTCTGCCCTCTGTTTTGTTGATTGCAGCGCCGTTGAACAGCGCCTCGCGTGCCGCACTCAGCCCTTGTGTTTCCGCCAACCCCGAAAGCAACGCAATTTTTTTGCTATCCAAATGCGTTTTCGAAAAATCGAAACGAATGTCGGCCAGTGACAATGTGTAGGCGCTCACCCGTTCGGCATCGGCGGCAAACAACTCTGACAACGTCGGCTTAGGTAACGCAGCCAGCTTTCCCCAAAACTCTTCGACCATATTAATTTTCCGTTCGATAAAAGGCGAATCCTGCACTGGCATTCAGGGCAACTGCGCTTTAGAAGCGCGGAGAATTAACAGCCATAGCAAAATAGGGCAGCACAGCGTGAGCGAAGAGAAATCCGCGATAAATTCGAATGCCTCGCCCGATAGCGCGAAGCCGCAGAACAGCGAATGGCGCGAATACGGCCTGTTTTTGCTTAAACTCGCGGCAATTGTGCTGGTATTCCGCAGCATAGTGTTCTCACCATTCTACATCCCGTCGGAATCGATGCAGCCGCGGTTGCTGATCGGCGACTATCTGTTCGTCGCAAAATGGCCCTACGGTATATCCAGCCAAAGCCTGCCGCTGCAACTGCCGTTGTTTGAAGGACGCCTGTTCGGCAGCCTGCCCGAACCCGGTGATGTTGTGGTTTTCAAAAAACCGCCTGCTCAGACTGATGATTACATCAAACGCGCTATCGCATTGCCGGGTGATATGGTTCAGATGCGTGCAGGGATATTGGAGATCAACGGTAAAGCGGTGAAGAAAGAGCGCCTACCCGATTTTATCACGCCTGTTACACAAGGAATGCGCAATGCGGTGGCGCTAGAGGGCGGGACTTTTGCTTGTTACCGGCCAGAGTTCGAGGAGGACGCCAAGGGCGGTGGCCGCCAATGCCGCTATCGCCATTTCCGTGAGATTCTGCCCAATGGGCGCAGCTACGAAATACTCGACTTGGTCGATGCTGGCCCGGGCGACGATACCGAGGCGTTGGTTGTGCCCGAAGGCCATGTCTTTTTCATGGGCGATAACCGTGATCGCAGCGCCGATAGCCGCTTTCCAGTTGGCGGCGTGGCAATAGGCATGGTGCCTGTTGAAAACATTCTAGGCCGCGCCCAGTTCACATGGTTTTCAACCGATGGTAGCGCACGATGGTTACTGCCCTGGACATGGCTTAGCGCGACTCGATGGGACCGCATTGGTCAGGGTTTTTAATCGTGTCTGACTTGGAACATTGGTTGCGATCGACATTTGCGGTCGAAATTACGGACTTGGCGCTGTTTAACAGAGCGCTGACCCATGGCAGCACCGGCGAGGCTGATTATCAACGCATGGAGTTTTTGGGTGATCGCGTGCTAGGATTAGTGATTGCAGACATGCTTTACAGCAGTTTTCCTGATGAGCCAGAAGGCCGTTTGTCGCACCGGCTAAACAGCTTGGTAGCGGGTACGACCTGTGCAGAAATTGCGCGGCAAATTGGTGTGCAACCTTATCTTCGGCTAGGAAAACAAGCCCGCGATGATGGTGCTCGTGAAAGCGACAATGTTCTTGGCGATGTGATGGAGGGACTGGTCGGAGCTCTGTATCTCGACAAAGGGATGGATGCTGTTCGCGCAACGGTTGAAACCTATTGGCGCCCATTGCTTGAGGCGGCGGTCACTGCGCCAAAGCATCCAAAATCTTTGTTGCAAGAATGGTCCGCATCCAACAACCGTAAAGTACCCGTTTACGAAGTCACCGCCAAGGAAGGCCCTCCCCACGCTATGCGTTTTGAAGTCACCGTTACCGTCAAAGGATTTAATCCCATAACTGCCAATGGCAACAGCAAGCAATCTGCGGAAACCGCCGCTGCCGAGGCATTTTTGGCGGCGTACACATGACAAAGCGTTGCGGCCATGTCGCTGTCATCGGCGCTCCAAATGCGGGCAAATCGACTTTGGTCAACGCGCTGGTCGGGCAAAAAGTCGCCATCGTCAGTCCAAAGGCGCAGACCACCCGCGTTCGCCTTATGGGCGTTGCAATGGAGGGCGAAACGCAGATTATCCTTGTCGATACACCCGGCATCTTTGCACCGAACCGGCGTCTGGATCGCGCGATGGTCGCGGCGGCTTGGGAAGGTGCGCAAGAGGCGGATTTGATCCTCGCCGTTGTCGATGGCCGCGCAGGGGCTGGTCCAAAGGTCGAGAAGGTCTTCGGGGGTCTAAAAGACCGGCCAGAACGCAAATGGTTGCTGCTTAACAAGGTCGATATAGCGGCCAAGGATAAGCTGTTGTCGCTGACGCAAAAGCTGATGGATATGTGCGAATTTGAACGGATTCTGTATATCAGCGCCGAAACTGGTGAGGCTATTGCCGAATTGAAAGCCGCCGTTGCCGCCGAAATGCCCGAGGGCGACTGGCACTATCCCGAAGATCAGGTGTCCGACGCATCAGAACGGCTGATGGCTGCCGAAATCACGCGCGAGCAGCTGTATCTGCAACTGCATGACGAACTGCCCTATGCCAGCACCGTCGAGACCGAAAAATATGTCGAGCGCGAAGACGGCAGCTTGGAGTTATACCAGCAAATCTTCGTCGAACGCGAAAGCCAGCGGGCGATTATCCTTGGCAAAGGCGGCGCACGGATTAAATCCATTGGCGCCACGGCACGCGAGGAAATCGCCAAATCCATGGGCGTTAAAGTGCATCTTTATTTGCACGTGAAGGTCAAACCCAATTGGGACGAAGACCGCGACGTGTATAAGGATATGGGGCTGGATTGGGTGGAGTGAGTTAGCTCTAAAGCGGGGGCCCGTGCCAAGCACGGGGCGACGGAGAAGGGACATTAGATTCCCTCTTAACTAAACAACGTCGCCCCGCTATTATACTCAGCGCGTCATCTTCTTATAACTCGTCCGATGCGGCCTCGTCGCTTCATCGCCTAAACGCCGAATTTTGTCTTCCTCGTACGCATCAAAGTTGCCTTCGAACCATTCGACATGGCTGTCGCCTTCGAACGCCAAGATGTGCGTTGCCAGACGGTCGAGGA
>JANOTI010000095.1:0-1997 GCA_031416255.1 Sphingomonadales bacterium
GGCCTGTGTTACACAAGCCGGGGTTTTTACTTTATGTAATTTAAGTCGAGTTTAGATCAGATCAAAACGGTCCGCGTTCATAACCTTGACCCATGCTTTGACGAAGTCTTGAACAAACTTCAGTTCGTTGCCGGTTTCAGCATAGATTTCGGCCGTTGCCCGCAATTGCGAGTTTGAACCAAAAACCATGTCCGCACGGGTTGCACGCCATTTCTCCTGACGCGCCTTACGGTCATAACCGACAAACTCTTCATCTTCGCTACCATCAACAGCTGTCCAGAATGTTTCCATATCGAGCAGATTGACGAAGAAATCATTCGTCAATTGGCCAACGCGGTTGGTGAGCACGCCGTGGGGTCGATTGTTGTAGTTCGCACCCAATACGCGCAATCCGCCGACCAAAACGGTCATTTCCGGTGCCGAAAGATTGAGCAACTGCGCACGATCAAGAAGCAACTCTTCGGTTTTCACCGTATATTTCTTTGAAGCATAATTCCGGAAGCCATCAACTTTAGGCTCAAGAAATTCAAAGCTCTCAACATCGGTCCATTCCGCTGTTGCATCGCCGCGACCACCAACAAACGGTACTGCAACATCAAAGCCTGCATCCTTTGCAGCTTTTTCCACCGCAGCACTACCTGCAAGCACAACAGCATCCGCCATCGACAAATTGCCGCGCAACGCATCGATCCGCACTAGCGTTGCATCAAGATTAGCCGGCTCGTTCACAGCCCAATCTTTTTGCGGAGCCAGTCGAATACGTGCACCATTGGCACCGCCGCGGTGGTCGGACTTGCGATAGGTTGATGCCGATGCCCATGCGGTCTTTACCAGCTGACTAACCGACAATCCGCTGGCCAAAATTGCTGCCTTAAACGCGGCATTATCTGCGTCTGACGAGACTGTTCCACTTGGGATTGGGTCCTGCCAGATCAAATCTTCGGCAGGAACCTCTGGGCCTTGGTAGCGAACCTTTGGCCCCATGTCGCGGTGCAGCAGCTTAAACCAAGCGCGCGAAAACGCATCATCCAGCGCCGCCTGATCGTCACGGAAACGTTCGGAAATCACCCGATAGGCAGGGTCCATCTTCAACGCCATATCCGCAGTGGTCATCATCGTTGGAACCTTCTTTGAAGGATCACGCGCGTCTGGTGCCATATCCTCTGGGTCTGGATTGATCGGCGTCCATTGTTGTGCACCTGCTGGGCTATGCACCAGTTCAAAGTCGTATTTGAACAGCAGGCGAAAGTAATCACCGCCCCATTGCGTCGGGTTGTTTGACCACGACCCTTCGATGCCCGAAGTGGTAATGTTACCCCGTCCAATTTCATCGGCGTCGGTCAGCCAGCCAAAGCCCTGCTGATGCAGTGCCTCAGATTCTGGGCTGTGACCAAAAGTGTCCGATGGCGCTGCGCCGTGCGCTTTGCCAAAGGCATGGCCACCCGCAGTCAGTGCGACGGTTTCTTCATCGTTCATTGCCATGCGCGCAAAGGTTTCGCGCATGTCACTGGCCGAGAGCAGTGGATCCGCATTTCCGCCTGGACCTTCTGGGTTCACATAGATCAAGCCCATTTGAATTGCCGCAAGCGGGCTTTCCAATTCCATGGTTTTATCAGGCTGAATTCGGGTTTCAGCACCCTGATCGACCCACAGATCCTCGGCACCCCAATAGGTATCACGCTCTGGTTCAAACACGTCGGCACGTCCGCCACCGAAACCAAATACAGGACCACCCATCGATTCGATTGCCACGTTGCCGGTTAGAATAAACAAGTCAGCCCAGCTGATATTCTTGCCGTATTTCTGCTTAATCGGCCACAGCAAGCGGCGCGCCTTGTCTAGGTTGCCGTTATCGGGCCAGCTGTTGAGCGGCGCAAAACGCTGTTGCCCGCTGTTGCCGCCGCCGCGGCCATCAGCTGTGCGATAGGTGCCCGCTGCATGCCATGTCATGCGGATGAAGAAAGGTCCGTAATGACCATAATCGGCAGGCCACCATG
>JANOTI010000096.1:0-9154 GCA_031416255.1 Sphingomonadales bacterium
TTCCAACCCCGATTATTGCGCGCTTTCAGGCACAGCCATCAAAGGCGCGTATGAGGATTATGTCGAATATCTGCTCTATACATCGGAACAGGTTTTGTCCGCCATGCCCGATTGGGAACCCACTTTCGGCGCGCCTAACGCCGCATAAAGAGCTGCTGTGCAGTGAAGCAAACTGGGGCGAGGAAACGCCGGAAGTGAGGGCGATGATCGGGCGGTTTAGATCCAAGCAGTGCGTGAAATTCATATCGTCATGTTTGTAAACACCCCCATTTCCCCTTTACAATCCAACCCCATCGCCATATAGGCTCGCTCCGCTGCCCCATGGGGACTTCCAATAACCGCAAGGCAGCCTTGTTGTTTCCGTTATCTTTTGGGGGTCCCTTGAATTGTCCATTTATCCTGATGCATCGTCCCTAGTCTGCGGCGAAAGCCCTGACGAACCGATCACGCTCCTTCGCCCACACGCCGCAACGCGTGCTGCCCGTTTCTTTGTTGAGAAGTTTCCGGGAAAGTCGCTGTATGCAGTGAAAGCCAATCCGTCTCCGAAGTTGCTCGAAACTTTGTGGGCAGCGGGAATCACGCATTACGATGTCGCTTCGCTCGGCGAAGTGCGTCTCGTGCATAAGTTTCTGCCCGACGCGAAGCTGTGCTTCATGCATCCTGTGAAATCGGAACGCGCGATTGGTCAGGCGTATCATAACCACAACGTGAAAACGTTCAGCCTCGATAGCCATGAAGAGCTCGACAAGATTGTTCGCGCGACCGCCAAAGACGGAGTGCCTGCGACTGACCTTGAGCTTTGCGTGCGCATTCGTGTGTCGTCGGAGCATGCCAAGTTGAGCCTTGCGTCTAAATTTGGTGCCGAGCCTGACAAAGTCGCAGACCTTTTGGTTGCTACGCGGCAAGTCGCAGACAGCCTTGGCATCGCATTCCATGTTGGCAGCCAGGCTATGACACCTGCTGCCTATGCCGAGGCTATGGAGTTGGTGCGCGCGGCCATCGTTGAGGCATCAGTTACCGTCGATATCGTTGACGTCGGTGGCGGCTTTCCGTCTGTCTATCCCGGCATGGAACCTCCGCCACTGGAGGCTTATTTTGAGACCATCCACCGCACCTTTGAAGACCTGCCTGTCAGCTATTCTTCGGAATTGTGGTGCGAACCCGGTCGTGCCCTTTGCGCAGAGTATGCGTCGTTGCTAGTAAAAGTCGAAAAGCGGCGCGGGACAGAGCTGTTTATCAACGACGGAGCCTATGGTGCGTTGTTCGATGCGGCCCATGTGGCTTGGCGCTTCCCCGTTGCGTTGCAGCGCGAAAACGCAGCTGCAGAGCTGACCGAATTCGCGTTCTACGGCCCAACCTGCGACGATATGGACTATATGGCAGGACCATTCCTGTTGCCATCTGACATCAAGGCAGGAGACTATATCGAAGTCGGCATGCTCGGCGCGTATGGTTGCGCGATGCGCACCGAATTTAATGGTTTTGGCGATGTTGAGGATTTCATCGTCGAGGACGAGCCGATGGCGAGCCTATATACACATATAGCTGCCAACGACTCGGGTAACGTCCACCGGTTTGAGCGCCGATCCGCGCAATAAGTTGCAATTGACAATGTAAACAGAGTGACGCACCCTCCCCCTTGACCAAAAGCAAGAGGGAGGGTCTTTTTTATGGAAAATTCGATTTTAGCACCAGCAGCGGCGTTAGTTGTCTGGTCGATTATCATGCTGATCTGGATGGCCGCCACGCGGCTACCCGCGTTGTCCAAAATCGGTATCGATTTAACCAAAGCCGTTGGCGGTCGCGGCGCTGATATTGATCCTAATGTGCCAGCATCGGTTGCGTGGAAATCCCACAATTACGCACATTTGATGGAACAGCCGACGATATTTTACGCAACGATCATGATCCTTGCGATTTCCGATAGTGCTACGCCACTGCTGGTCTCATTTGCATGGGGCTATACAATCTTGCGAGTGATCCACAGCATCTGGCAGGCAACGATCAACAAAGTTGGCATCCGCTTTGTGATTTTCCTGCTGTCCACCATTTGCCTTACCGTTCTGGCGGTCCATGCACTTTTGGCAACCATCTGAGGGGGACAGTAAATGATAAAGGCTGAAATACTTCAACCAGTCGTTGTACTTGCGGCATGGACTATGATCATGTGGGTATGGATGTATGTCACACGCATCCCCGCGATTAACAAGCTACCGCAAGACGGCGCACCCGGTGCCGATGTGGGATGGACCGGGGCTAAGCTCGAAGCACTTTTGGATGCAAAAATTCAATGGAAAGCGCATAACTACAATCATCTGCATGAAGCTCCTACGGTGTTTTATGCAGTAGCATTGTTGCTGGCGATGATTGGCCAAGGCGACGGCATGAACGCAACAATTGCGTGGGTTTATGTGGCTTTACGCATCGCACACAGCCTATGGCAGTCGCTAATCAACAAAGTGATGGGACGTTTTGCGCTGTTCGCATTGTCGAGCATCGCACTAATCGCTTTGGTGCTACACGCCGTTATGGCCGTATTCCACGGCTAAGCACAGCTATTGGCGGATGAATTCGCCAACAAGCTCAACATGGGTTGACCAGCGGAACTGGCCGACGGGCCAGATCCGCTGCAACCGATAGCCGCCATCGACCAGAGTTTTGGCATCGCGGGCAAAGCTTCCGGGATTGCAACTGACAAAGGCAATGCGGGGGACTTGCGAAGCTGCAAGCTGTTTAACCTGATCGCGCGAACCTGCCCTTGGTGGATCAAGGATAACCGCATCAAAGCGATTTAGCTCCTGCGGCGTTAGTGGCCTGCGAAACAGATCGCGGTGTTCAGTAAAAATAGTCCGTCCAGTCACTCCAGCGGCACCTTTTAATGCCAATATCGCTTTTTGGTCCCCCTCGGCTGCATAGACCTTTCGACCTTCCCCCACCGCTAATGTGAAAGTACCTAAACCGGAAAAAAGATCCGCAACGCGTTTAGCATCACCAACTATGTCCAAAACCGCGGCTATCAGAGCATTTTCACCATCAGCTGTTGCTTGAACAAACGCATAGGGCGGGTAAGCAACCCCTACGCCGCCCAATGTCACCGTCACAGGCTCGGGCTCCCAATGCGCTGTCGGGCCGTAGCCATCATCAAGCGAAAGCCGTGCTAGCACATTTGCTCGCGCAAATTCGGTAAGCGCCTCGTGCGCGTCCAATCCTTCAATCACAAGATTTTCGATCAGCATATCGACACCCTGGTCGACCATAGCCAATTTGACCTGAACGTTACGTTTTTGAGCCACACGTGGAGCAAGGAAAATGCGCAGCGGTTCCATCAACGCAAACAAGGCTGGCGCCATGACGTCACATTGCATTAAATCTATGATTCTGTGACTTTTTTCTGTACTAAACCCCAACTGGAAATGCTTACCTACCCATGCGGAACGCACAGCAACACGGCGTCTGCTGTGTGGTGGCGATAAGTGAACCGGCATTACAGTATTAACGTCAATCTTTTGCGTGGCGAGCGCGTGCATTACCCGCTCACGTACAAAAGTTGCCAAGATTTCCTCATCCAAATGCTGCAATTGGCAGCCACCGCAAAGGGGGAAGTGGGAACAAGGCGGATCGACATGATGTGCCCCATGAATCATTCCGCCATCCGGATTTAGCCTATCCCCCGGTGCAGCCAGAGGAATATGGCGCCCGTCGATAGTCACTCCGTCGCCGCGCGCGGCCACTCTTAAAATCAGATCATTGTCTTGCACGCGATTGCCTTGGCCGTTGCAGCACTGGCAATCAACCTATTTGGGTTCTGCTTTAGAATCTGTGCCTTTGATCGCGGCAGGTAGCCGGTAGATATCGTCAAAGGAACGTACTTCGATCATGCCATTGGGGAGGATCTTAATAATAAAATCAGCGTCAAAACCGTCTGCCGGAGCCAAACCGCGACCATCAGTCAATATCATGAACCGACGAAAACCACCGTCTGGATGGCGAACAACTAACAACTGCCCCTCTGGCCCGCTGACGCGTTCTGTTGTGCAATTGCGGTTAAAGTCGGAGGTGCCAGCAAGCGCACATTCGATTTTGCCTTGCAGGGCAGCTTCCTCGGCAGTTTCGCCCTCTGCCGCCAGCAAGTCAGCCTCTGGGTCGCTGCCGCACGCGGCGAGCAACAGACACATGATCGCAGTAAGGCTGTATTTAGATATCGGCATAGACATGGCGTTCTTCTTTACCCCCGGGGTGCGTGACTGCGCCCTTATAGGCAGGGCCGACATTCTGTGCATAGCGCCACAAAGCGCCCGACCCATAATCGGACAAACGGGGCTTCCAATGTTTACGCCGCTCCTCAAGCACTTCGGACGCAACATTCAGGTCGATCGTGCCGTTGGCGGCGTCGATGGCAATCTCGTCGCCTTCTTCGATCAAGGCAATCGGGCCACAATCGGCGGCTTCGGGGCCAACATGACCGATGCAGAAGCCGCGTGTGGCTCCCGAAAAACGGCCATCAGTAATTAAAGCGACCTTTTCACCCATGCCTAGGCCATAAAGCGCAGCGGTGGTCGAGAGCATCTCGCGCATTCCGGGGCCACCTTTGGGGCCTTCATAGCGGATGACAACGACTGCGCCTTCCTTGATCTGCCGCGCTTCAACGGCAGCAAAGGCGTCTTCTTCGCAATCGAAAACCTGTGCCGGACCCGTGAATTCCAAGCGGGTCATACCCGCCACCTTTACGATTGCGCCATTGGGTGCAAGCGAGCCGCGCAAGCCAACAACGCCGCCGGTTGACGTGATCGGCTTGTTCGCCGGATAGATGACCTTCTGGTCCGGGTTCCAAGTGATCTGGTCGATATTCTCGCCCAAAGTCTTGCCCGAAACCGTCATGCAATCGCCGTGCAGCAAGCCTTCGCTGAGCAACGACTTCATCAGCATATAGACACCGCCCGCTTCATACATGTCCTTGGCAACATAATTCCCGCCAGGTTTAAGGTCTGCCATATAAGGTGTTGATTTGAATATCTCGGTGACATCAAATAGGTCAAACTCGATCCCCGCTTCATGCGCCATGGCTGGCAAATGCAATGCAGCGTTGGTCGATCCGCCGGTTGCTGCCACCACACGCGCTGCATTCACAAAGGCCTCACGCGTGCAGATGTCGCGGGGGCGCAAGTTCGTTGCCAGCAACTCCATCACTTGCACCCCCGCCGCATGCGCGACCTGATCGCGTGTGCTATAGGGGGCCGGGGCCATGTTCGAATTGGGTATTGAAAGTCCGATCGCTTCCGCCACGCACGCCATGGTGTTGGCAGTATACTGCCCGCCGCAAGCGCCATGGCCGGGGCAAGCAACTTTTTCCAGTTCCTGAAGTTCCGAAAGCGGGCAGGCACCTGCTGCATATTTGCCAACAATTTCAAAAACATCGACGACTGTTACGTCCTTGCCCTTATATCGCCCGGGCAAAATCGAACCACCATAGACAAAGATCGATGGCACATTCAGCCGCAGCATCGCCATCATCATGCCCGGCAACGACTTGTCGCAACCCGCAAAGCCGACAAGCGCATCATAACAATGGCCACGCACAGAAAGCTCGACAGAATCTGCAATGACTTCGCGGCTGACAAGCGAACTTTTCATCCCCTGATGCCCCATGGCAATACCATCGGTCACAGTGATTGTATTGAAACGGCGCGACAATCCGCCCGCTTCATCAACTCCGCGCCGGGCGACATCGGCCTGATGGTCGAGTGTCGTATTGCACGGGGCGCTGTCATTGCCTGCTGAGACCACCCCCACAAAAGGCCTTGCGATTTGCTCCTCGGTCAGCCCCATGGCGTAATAATAGCTGCGGTGCGGCGCGCGTTCGGGGCCAACCGAAACATGGCGGCTGGGGAGTTTGGATTTATCGAAAATATGGGTCATGGTGAGCTCGCTTTCATGCGCTGCTCTATTCAATTTATGACCTCTGATGCAAGCTTCTCCGCAACATATAGTGCCATTTCGGCCAATAAAGCAGCAAATCTTTCCTGTCCTGCTTCATCTGTGATTAAATCTTGCCGGATTTCCACGCCGACATAGGGAATGTCATTAGCCTCGGCATGGCGATTCATAGTCGCGTTCAAATGCTTGCCCGAATACGGAAGCTGATCTCCGACGATCAGCCCTTCACCTGCCAAATAGTCTATCGCAATCATCGCAGCTGAGTCATGATCATTATACAACACGCCAATTTCCCACGGCCTTGCTGCGCACGGGTCAGCTTCAAGGCGCGGTGTAAAGCTATGGATTGAAAGGATAAGGTCCGGCCTATGCCGGTGGAGCACATCTGTAAGCCCCGCATGATAGGGATGAAAAAATTGGTCGAGCCGCGCACGCCGTTGCGCCACATCGAGGTGATTGCCCGGGATTTCTACACCATCGCTTTTGGTCGGTATCGCGCTATCATCGGTGGGATAGCGGTTAAGGTCTGTAACAAGCCGCGAATGAGTGGCCAAAAATGCGGCACAATCGGACAGCGAAACAAGAAATTGTGCCACAGCGGCCACACCGATGTCCCATGCGATATGCTGATCTAACAGCCACAAATCTATGCCAAGGTTGATATCGCTAGGCACATGATTGGACGCGTGGTCACACACGACTAAAATGCCGCCTTTTTGTGGTTCTCCAACTATTTCGTACGCTTGGTTCATCGCAATGACGCCGCCATCGTCCACCAATCGGGATGCGTTGAATTTACTATAGCACAGGCTGCGTCGCGTTCCTTTATGCAATCGAACAATGCGAAACAGGTGGCACCAGACCCTGACATACGGACGATGCGATGTCCGGGCTGTGCTTGCAACAGGGCGAGTACCAGTTTGATTTCCGGAACCAAGGAAACGGCTGGTATCTCAAGGTCGTTTCGTGCCGCAATCCAATGTTCTGGATGCAATGCCCCCCGGTCCTGGCCGTCCCAAGCGCCGAAAATTGGGTCAGTCGGGCATGGAACTGCTGGATTTACCAACAGCAGGGAAGAACCGGTGATGCCCTCGCCCAACCAAGGTTCCAATTTTTCGCCAATTCCTTCGCCCAACAACGTTTCTGAATACAGGCATGCAGGCACATCTGCCCCAAGGGCTGTCGCAATCGGCAGCAGATCATCATCGAGAAGCCATAGACGTGATAGCAACCGCAGCGCCGCTGCCGCATCAGCAGAACCTCCACCAATCCCAGAGGCAATAGGCAGGTTTTTGTGCAAGGTGATCTTCGCGCCCATCCCCGTTGGTCGCAATGCAGACGCAGCGCGGAAAACCAGATTATCATCACCGCACGACAGCCCATCGGCAAAGGGGCCAACGATGTTCAGCAAAAGTTCGGGTGAGAGCTCCGCTGATAAAAAATCCCCTTGGTCGGCAAAAGCAAACAGCGTTTCCAATTCATGATAGCCATCGTTACGCCGACGGCGCACATGCAGCGCCAGATTGATCTTGGCATAAGCAGTCTCAGTCAGCAGCGGCATCAGAGTGCTGAATTAGCCTCGGACCAACCGAGATCAATTTTTACCGAGATCCGCTTCGCTGCTTCCTCGTCTGCCTGCAAAAGCGCGGAACGCCAAGCATAGCGGGCTTCGATCGCACGACCCACTTGCCAATATGCGTCGCCTAAATGCTCGTTAATCGTCACATCGTTAATGGCCCCCTGGACTGCTTGTTCTAGCAACGAGACGGCGACTTCAAATTCACCGTTAAGATAATGCGCCCATCCGAGGGAATCGGTGATCGCTGGCGACTGTGGTGCTAAACGATGTGCCTTTGAAACCAAAACAAAGCCACGCTTAACATCTTCACGTTGTTCAAGAAGACTGTAACCTAACATATTTAATATCTCTGGGTTTTCGCTATTTAATGCAAGCGCTTGCTCCAAAATAGCTTTGGCTTCAGGCCAATTTCCCTGCACCTGGAGTGATTGCGCTAGCAACAAGCGAAAGGTGACCGGTCGGCCATTTTTGGCACCCGACGCATCTGTATCGGCAACCAGTTTCCGATATAATTCTGATGCTGCGACAAATTGGTCGCTCGCGGCAAGCTGCTGCGCCTCTAACAAAGCCAAATCTTGCGCATCGGGACGCCCTATCCGTGCCGTTTGGATGAGCTTTAATGCTTCAGCATTTTTATCGTACGCCATCAAAAGGCGCGCCTTGTCGCCTAATGCCCAACTCCATTGTGGTCGCGTAGGGGGGACACCGTCCAAAAGCGCAATCGCTCGCGTCTCTCTTCCCAGCGGAGCAAGCCGCTTTGCTAATGTCATGCGTCCATAAACGCTGCTCGGTGCGATCCAATTGGCGAGCCGGGCAAAATAGAGCGATTGTTCAGAAATGCCTTGTTCATCCAACTGCTCCGACAGTCGTGCAAACAATCCTGCCAGTGCTTGTTCCGCTGGAAAAGACTGGGGTTTTGCTGCAAAAACTGCTGGTTCCGCGCCGAGGTGTTGCAGCAATGAATTGGCATATTCAGCCTCGCCGTTCCGCCCAAGATGTTCCGCCGCCGACATCGCCATATGCCGGGCGTAATCGTTTCCAAAATTAGGAAAGCTGCTCAAACGCCGCTGCGCACTTTCGATATTGCCATTGGACAAGTCCAGGAAGATCAGCTGGTCATAGCTATAATATTGCAGCAACCCACTATCGCGTAGTACCGTATTGGAAATAGCGCCTTGTTTACCTTGAGCTACATTGAGCCAAGCGTCTAAAACGGGTGCCAAAAAGCCAAATATGTTGCGCTCTTTCAGCCACTCTGTTGCTTGTGCAGCTTCGTTCAGTTCGCCGCGGTTCCACGCATCGACAAAAAAAATCAAAGGAACTGCGGCATCGCCACTTTCAGAAAGCTGCTGCGCTCGCGCTGCTTTTAACGCACTGGGGAAATCTCCCTGAATAATTGCAGCGTTGTACAGGCGATCAACTGCAACTGCGCTTTCAGGCAACTTTCCCAAAAGCCGATTGTAGTTTTTTATCGCTATTTCCGATTGTCCCAAAAGGTCGGCACGTTGGGCCTGCCAAAAAAGGTCAGCTTCATTCGACTTCTCGGCACTATTGGCCGCAATTGGACTTGCCGCCAATAAAGCCGAAGCAAGCGCGAGCTTACATATTTGGATAATTCGGACCACCGCCACCCTCCGGCGT
>JANOTI010000097.1:0-1735 GCA_031416255.1 Sphingomonadales bacterium
GATGAGCCGCCTCTATTTGGACCACGCAGCAACCACGCCGGTTGTGCCAGCGTCACATGCAGCGATGGTCGAGGCACTGGAGCATTGGGCGAACCCTTCTTCGCCGCATAGTGACGGGCGCAAATCCAGGGCGGCGTTGGAGGCTGCGCGTGAAACGGTAAAGGCGGCGCTCGATTGGGATGGCGAAGTGCTGTTCACCAGCGGGGCGAGCGAAGCGATTTTTATGGGGCTGTCTGGTTTTGATGCGGTGGCCAGTGCGGTTGAGCATGATGCTGTGTTGAATGCCGTTGGGGCCGAGATGCGGCTGCCGGTGGGTGCCAATGGGACTGTACAGCTGGGACCGATTGCCATGGGGCGTCGCTATGCGATCCAGCATGTGAATAATGAAACCGGCGTGGTGCAGCCGCTGGCCGCACTCGGCGCAGAGATTCGCGCAGGCGGCGGGTTATTTTTTGCTGACTGTTCGCAAAGTGCTGGAAAGCTGGCTTTGCCCGATGCGGATATGATTGCAATTTCGGCGCATAAATTTGGCGGGCCACCGGGGATTGGTGCGCTGCTCTTGCGTGATCTGGCGTTGTTGCGGCCCACGGGCGGTCAGGAAAAGGGCTATCGGCGCGGGACGGAAAATTTGCCTGCTGTGGCGGGGTTGGCGGCGGCGTTGGCGGGGGGCTTTGCTTGGTTGGGAGCGGCGACAATGCTGCGTGCTAAACTGAATGCGTCGATAGTCGAGGCAGGGGGCGAGGTTGTTGCGGCGAATAGTGAGCGGCTCGCCACGATCGCCAGCTACCGGATGCCCGGTGTATCGGCGTCTAGCCAGCTGATTGGGTTCGACATGGCCGGAATATCGGTATCGGCAGGCAGCGCGTGTTCGTCGGGGACGCTGAAAACGAGCCATGTGCTGGGCGCGATGGGTTGGGATGCAGCGGCGGCCAGCGAGGTTGTGCGCGTCAGTTTCGGCCCTGAAACCAGCGATGCGGACATCGACCGGTTTGTTGCCAATTGGCTTGCCATAAAAGATCGCGCGCAGGCGGCATGAGCGCCGCCATTTACCTCGATTATCAGGCAACCACACCGCTGGCACCAGAGGCCTTTGCGGCGATGGAGCCTTGGCTGAAAGACAAGTTCTGGAACCCCCACAGCACGCATGTGGGTGGCAGGCAGGCGGCGGCGGCGGTTGAGGTCGCGCGCGAACAGGTGGCGGCTTTGTTGCCTGCTGGCGGGCGGGTGATTTTTACATCTGGTGCAACCGAGGCGATTAACTTGGCCATTAAGGGCTGTGGGTTGCCGGTGTCGGCCATGGCTACAGAACATGCGGCAGTTTTGGATTGCGTGGAGAATGTTGGAGGCGAAATTCTCTCGGCGCGTGAAGACGGTCTTGCAGCCGCTATTCCTCACGGTAAAAAATTGCTGGCGATGATGATGGTCAACAATGAAATCGGTACGGTGCAGCCGATCAAGGATACAGCCGGTCTTGTGCACGCAATGACCGACTCGGTACTTCTTTGTGATGCGGTGCAGGCATATGGGCGTTTTACGATCCCAGAAGGCCCCGACATGATCGCTATATCCGCACATAAAATTCATGGTCCAAAAGGTATCGGAGCACTCTGGGTGCGTAACGGTATCAAGTTATCGCCTCAGCTTCTTGGTGGGGGCCAGGAGCAAGGATTACGTTCCGGTACTTTGTCCCCTGCATTATGCGTCGGATTTGGCGAAGCTGCAGAAATCGCTGCTC
>JANOTI010000098.1:0-14463 GCA_031416255.1 Sphingomonadales bacterium
GGCTGAATATAGCCATCGTCGGGATGCTGGATCGCGCCCAGCACACCGTCCATATCGGCCAGCGGCCAGATATCCTTGACCTGATCCGGCGTTAGAAAATTGACATCAACGCCGATGGTTTGCGCGACCCCGGCATAATAATGATATTCATCCATCCGGTCTTTCGTCGTTGCCAGCCGAATGTTGGTCACTTGCGAAAAGCCCGCGTGAAGCCCGGTCTCGGCTTCAAGCGTCGGGTACAATCCGACCGAATATTGATGCAGCTTGCCGACCGAGTAGCTGAGATTGAAAAGCGGCAACAGCCCCGCTGCATGCCATGTCGATCCGGAGGTCAGCTCTTTGCGTTCGAGCAAAACGGCATCGCTCCACCCCATTTTGGCAAGGTGGTACAGCGTGCTGACGCCAACAACACCCCCCCCTATCACCACTGCCCGTGCCGTCGTTTTCATGCATTCCACCCAGCGTTAAGCTGTGTTGGCTATGGCGGATTTCATTCACTTACATCAATCCGATTGCGCACCGAGATTGCAGTTATGCACTTTCTAATACTTTATATCAGTAATTGTTATGTTATAGCCTTGGGATTGGACCACTCGCACGCCCGTGTGCGCCGCTAGGCACGCAACGCTTTTCCTTTCGGAAAATTCCCTTAACACCTATAAGCGGTTTCATTTGAAACTACCCAAAGGCACATCCCTTGATCTCTGTTCTCGATCTCTTTCGCATCGGTATTGGCCCCTCGAGCTCGCACACTGTCGGGCCAATGCGGATATCACGGCGCTTTATCGGTAATGTCGAGCGTGCCGGGCTGTTAGCGCATGTTGCGCGGGTCGAGGTCGCGCTGCAGGGCTCGCTCGCTTTAACCGGCATAGGCCATGGCTCTGTCGATGCAGTGGTGCTGGGACTGTTGGGGCAAAAGCCGTCAACAATTGATCCAGATGCGGTTCCCGGCTTGCTTAACGCTGTGCTGCAAAACAAGAGGCTGCGTCTGCCAAATGGACCAGAAATCGCATTTTCCAAACGCGACGACATTGTGCTCGATACGCATATCATGCCCGAACTGCATCCCAACGGCATAGTTCTGCGCGCCTATGACGCTGCGGGTGCGTTGTTGCTTGAAGAAACCTATTATTCCACCGGTGGCGGCTTTTATGCATCGGAAAAGCAACTGCGTGCGCCCGCATCAAACGATACGATCGCCGCTGCAACACGCGGAAAATATGCTTATGGTTCGGGAGCGGAGCTGCTTGATCTGTGTGCGGAAACGGGCTTGTCCATCGATCAGATTGTACTGGAAAACGAGGACAGTTTTCGTCCGCGTGCGGAAACGCTGGCGGGACTTGATGCAATTGTCGCAGCGATGCTTGCCTGCATAGACAGGGGTTTGAAAACCGAGGGCACTCTGCCCGGCGGCCTCAACGTCCGCCGCCGCGCACCAGAGGTGCATGGACGGCTGACAAGCGGCATCGGCGCGAACGAAGCGGAACGCTTGCTCGACTGGCTGAACGTTTATGCGTTAGCGGTGAATGAGGAGAATGCAGCGGGCGGACGCGTCGTCACGGCTCCCACCAACGGAGCAGCGGGCATCATGCCGTCGGTGCTCAAACATTATTGCTGCAACGAGGGGCAATCGCCCGAAGTCGCCCAACGCTTTCTGCTCACCGCTGGCGGAATTGTTTTGCTGTACAAAATGCGCGCATCAATTTCAGGAGCCGAGATGGGCTGTCAGGGCGAGGTCGGCGTTGCTTGTTCGATTGCAGCGGCCGGATTGGCGGCGATCTGGGACGGTACGCCCGTGCAGGTCGCCAGCGCCGCCGAGATTGGCATGGAGCATAATCTGGGCCTGACGTGCGACCCCGTCGGCGGGCTGGTGCAGATCCCGTGTATCGAACGCAACGCGCTGGGTGCCGTCAAAGCGGTCAACGCTGCGCGGCTTGCGCTGCACAGCCATGAGCGGCCTAAAGTATCGCTCGATCAGGTGATTGAAACGATGCGACAGACCGGGCTGGATATGTCGTCGCGGTACAAGGAAACCAGCGAAGGCGGGCTGGCGGTGAATGTGATTGCGTGTTGATGTGTGCATTCACTTACCCAACCCCGTTTGTCCTGAGTGCCCTGAAGCCGAAGGCTGAAGGGTGTATCGAAGGACTCAGCACTTCGATACGGCACTTCACTTCGCTCAGCACCTACTCAGTGCAAACGGATTTATTGGCAGACACCCTCAAGCAAAATGCAGCCGCCGATATTTGCCTCTGAAATACAGCAACGGATCACGGCGCGGTTCGAACATTGCTTTCAGCACGCGTCCCACCAAAATGAAGTGATCGCCGCCATCATGGACCGCATCGCGCTCGCATTCAAAACTGCTCAGCGAACCGGTCAGCACCGGTGTACCAAATTCGCCAACCTCCCACGGGGTGTTAGCAAAGCGATCTTCGCCTTTACCCGCAAAGCGGTTCGATGTCGGCTGCTGTCCGATTTGCAACACATTGACAGCAAAGCGCTGCGCATCGCGCAATACCGCTGCACTACCCGCATTATTGGCGACGCAGACCAACAACAAAGGCGGATCGAGCGATACGCTGGTAAAGCTGTTTGCGGTCAGGCCGATGGGTTGGCCTTCGCCGTCCATCGCCGTGATAATCGTCACGCCGGTGGCAAAACAACCCAAAGCATCACGGAAGGTGCGCGCATCCGATCCCTCGCGGAACTCCGGCACGAAACGCGGTTGTTTGCGTTCTAAAAAGTCGAGCAGTAAAGCGTTGAACGTCTCCGTGCGGTCAAGGCCGCTGTCCTCAATCGCCACCGCCTCAGCGTCAGGCAGGTCGGCTATGAAAGCAGCGGGTGCGCCTGCGCTGCCAAACGCTCCGTTAATCGCCAGCACGGGTATCGACAGCTGCGGCGCCGCCGCGCTTAATGTGCCCGACGCACCGCTGGTATCAAACCGGTCGAACAGGCGCGGATCGAACTGCCCAGCCCCCATCGTCCCGGCGACGCCTTGCACCACTTCACGCGCATCATTGTCGGGTAAATCAACCAGCACCAGCCCCGCGGCCAGCGTAGCTGCATCCTCTGCCAAAGCCGCCGCCGCAACCCAACCCGTCAGTGTCGCAGCAACCACCACCGGCCGCGTCCGCATCTGCGCCAGCACCGCGCGCACATCCTCGACATAGGCATTGAAGTCATAGCGCGCATCGTCTGGCCATTCGCTGCCGCCATGCCCGCGCAGATCGACATTGATCGCATGACGCCCGGCATCGCGCAAAGCCAGCGCAACGCTTTCCCAATCGGCGCGGGTTTGGCCGGGTCCATGGAGAAGCACCACTGCGGGGTCAAAGGCACTACCAATATCATCCGATTCCAAACGGATACCGGCAAAACCTTTGAATTCGCGAACATAGCGCATGGCGATCACTCCAAATATGACACCGTAGGACAGAGATAATTTTTTGGTTAAGCTAGGCCTGTGCCAGCGTCCAGTGCTTTTGCATAATATCTGGTACAATAGCGATACGAAAAACAGCCAGTCCCTCCAATCCGTTTACCCTGAGTAGGTGCCGAGCGGAGCGAGGTGCCGTATCGAAGGGTTTGGTGCGCGCGCTTCAGTCCTTCGATACGCCACTTCACTGCGTTCTGCAGCTACTCAGGACAAACGGTGGGGAAATGCGACAAGGCTAATGCAGTGCGGAGAATACGAGCGTCCTTAATCCACATCCTCAACCGCAACCGCTTCACCCGTCACACGCTGAGCCAGAGCCGCTGCAATGAAATCATCCAGATCGCCATCCAACACATCCGAAGGCGTCGGCGACGTGTAACCAGTCCGCAAATCCTTCACCATCTGATAGGGTTGTAGGACGTAGCTTCTAATTTGGTGACCCCAACCGATTTCGGTTTTTGCCGCATATTCGCCCGAGGCGACTTCTTCACGTTTACGCAATTCGGCCTCATACATCCGCGCCTTCAGCATCCCCATCGCCGTTGCTTTGTTCTTGTGCTGCGAACGATCGTTCTGGCTGGCAACAACGATGCCCGATGGCTTGTGTGTGATCCGCACAGCGGAATCGGTGGTATTAACGTGCTGTCCGCCAGCTCCCGAGGCGCGGTAGGTGTCGATCTTCAAATCGCCTTCGTTAATCTCGATCTCGATATTGTCGTCGATAACAGGATAGACCCAGACGCTGGAAAAGCTCGTGTGGCGCTTGGCCGCGCTGTCATAGGGCGAAATGCGAACCAGCCGGTGCACGCCGCTTTCGGTCTTGGCATAGCCATAGGCATTTTCGCCTTTGATCTGCATCGTTGCGGATTTAATCCCCGCCTGATCGCCCGCCTGATAATCGACCATTTCGACTTTATAGCCGCGCTGTTCGGCCCAGCGGTAATACATCCGCTGCAACATTTCGGCCCAATCCTGGCTCTCGGTGCCGCCTGCGCCTGCGTGAATTTCGATAAAGGTATCGTTTCCGTCCGCCTCACCCGAAAGTAGCGCTGCAACTTTGTCTTTGTCCGCCCTGTCAGCGAGTGCTTTCAGCGACGCCACGCCTTCATCGCTAAGCGCTTCGTCGCTTTCCATTTCGGCGAGCTCAATCAGCTCAACTGTGCCGTCCTTGTCGCTGCCAATTTCACGCACCGTACCGATGGCCGCATCCAGCCGCCGCCGCTCGCGCATCACTTCCTCAGCCTTTTTGGGTTGGTCCCACAGCTTTGGGTCTTCCACCCGCGCGTTCAGCTCGTCCAGACGGCGGAGCGCACGGTCCCAATCGAGCGACTGTTTCACCAGATTCAGCGCAGCATCGATACGGTCAACAAGGGCTTGCGCATCGGCACGCATGTGGGAAACTCCGCGAGTAATTGGGTGGTCCAGCGCCTTTAGCCGAATGCGCGCCTAAGTCAAAGTGGGGTAGACCAAGGTAGGCCATTCCTATCCCGTTTGCCCTGAGGAGGCCTGAAGCGCCGCGCGCAGCGGGGTGCTGAACGGTCGTCTCGAAGGGCGAGGCACAGCGCGAAACCTGGTGCTCCGAGACGGCACTTCGCATGCGCTCAGCACCTCCTCAGCACAAACGGAGGTTTAAAAACGGGGGGCAGACGCGATACTCAACCCCGCCGCGTGACTTCCGCCCATAACCCTTCCCCACCAAGTTTCGCGGCAATACCGCCCAGCACATCGGCCCAATAGGCGTCGTTGCCATATTCCGACCGCCAATTCAGCAGAGGGCCGGTCAGCAAGTGAAGATCATAGTCCTTGGTAAAGCCAATCGCACCATGGACTTGGTGTGCGATGCTTGTTGCTTGGCCTATGGCTTGGTTTGTACGCAACTTGGCGGCAGCGATTTCGAACAACGCCGCGTCGGCGTCACCATTTGCGCGGTCGAGCGCAGCGGCGGCGGCGGCTCCCGCCACATTCACAGCGGCAGCTTCTGTGGCGAACACCGCCAGCACTTGTTGCACCGCCTGAAACTTGGACAAGGGCTTGCCGAATTGCTGGCGTGTGTTGGTATAGTCTATGCTCATCGCCAGCGCCGCATCCATTGCCCCTGCGGCTTGCGCGACGCGGATGAAGGCACCCATGGGGCGGGAAATCTCGCCACCGATTATCAATTCGCCGACCGGTAAATGCGGCACTTTTGCGCCCGCGATACGCAACACAGCAAAGACATCACCCCAATCGCCGCCAACCCCCCCTTCGCTTTCGGGGATCAATAATTGTGCGAAACCGGCGGCTTCGATGGGAGCCATACCGGCAGTCTTGGCATCGGCAAACACAGCCTCTGCTGTGTCGCATAACAGGGTGCGTTGGTCGCTCATCGCAAGCCAAGCCCCCGCGCGATAATCCCGCGAATAATTTCCCGCGTACCGCCCCTTAACGAAAAACTCGGTGCAGCAATCAACAACGCGCGCATCAACCGCGCCAGATCGTCATCACGGCTTGCGGGACAATCCACCAATGCCTGCACGCGTTGCGGCAAGGCTTGTTCAAAACTGTTGCCCAGATCCTTGACCATCGACGCCTCAATCATCGGATCTTCGCCAGCCGCCAGTTTAGCAGCCGTGGACAGCGACATTTGCCGCAACGTCCAAAGCTCGGCTGTCAACGCGCCGATCAAGGCACGCAATTGCGGCTCTGGCTGTGGCCCGGCTGCGTCAATCAGCGCGGTCATCAACACATGGCTGGACAAATACCGCTCTGGTCCCGACCGTTCGAGCGCCAGTTCCGCCGTCGCCTGTGCCCAGCCCGCACCGCGGGTGCCGACAAGCGCCCATTTGGGCAACAGAACGTCGTCAAAGAACACTTCATTGAAATGATGCTCACCCGCCATGTCGATGATCGGGCGGATGGTGACGCCTGGTGCATCCATCGGGATTAGGAATTGCGACAGCCCCGCGCCGCGTTCGCTTCCTTCTTCACTGCGTACCAAAGCAAGCATAATATGGCTGATGTGCGCGCCACTGGTCCAGATTTTCTGCCCTGATATGCGCCAACCATCGGCACTGTATCTAGCCGTCGAACGCACCGCCGCAAGATCAGAGCCTGCCCCTGGTTCTGACAAGCCGATACACGTGTACGATTCGCCTCGGCAAATTGGCGGAAGATAGCGTGTCTTTGCTTCCTCGCTGCCGTATCGCAGAATTAACGGAGCAGTCTGTCGGTCAGCAATCCAGTGCGCTCCAACCGGAGCGCCCGCTGCAAGCAGCTCTTCAATGACAATGTAACGCTGCAATGGATGCCGGTCATGGCCCCCGACTGTTTGCGGAAGCACCATACCAAGATAGCCTTCTGCTCCTAAAGCCCGTGAAAAATCTGGATCCGCCACAACCCAACAATTGGGCACTCCCAACTTAGCCTGATGCTGGGCTAGGAATGTGCGAACTTCCGCACGCAAACCGGCGCTGTCCCCTGGCGGGTCAAAAGGGAAGATGGAAAAACTTTGCTGCATTGTTTGCGACGGTCTGCCAGCGCAGCAGACAGGTTGCAAGCGAGCACTTCAGATAAAAATCCTGATCCTAGCCGCTTTTCCAATCGTCTTTCGTGCTGAACTGCGGCACCGTTTTCGGAGGTGGAGGCCGGTTGATGCTATCGTAATAGCCCGGAGGAAGACTTTCCAGCGGCATACCAGCCGCCGCAAGGCTATAGGGAGAAACGCGCCTGCTTGTACAAAAGCCGCCATTGCCATCGCTG
Organism: Sphingomonadales bacterium; assembly: GCA_031416255.1. Classification (GTDB taxonomy): domain Bacteria; phylum Pseudomonadota; class Alphaproteobacteria; order Sphingomonadales; family Sphingomonadaceae; genus Sphingorhabdus_B. Next base: position 7,178 of record JANOTI010000098.1, read on the forward strand.
ACCAGCAATTCTTCGAAACTCAAGCCTTGATGATGCCCCTTTGAACGGACCACAATGGCGACGGCTAGCTGCCCATCGCCTAGATCCAGCACAAAACGTGTACCCGTCGGGACATTCAAAATGCCCTCAACCAATGCACCGCTTAGCGACAGGTTGCGCATGATGACGCGGTAATAATGGTTGTCGTGGACGATACCGACTTTGCGGAACATCGACAGCCGGTCACTGCGGTGGAAAGCGGGGCCGGATGGTTCGATGACCCATTCGCCGCTATCATATTTTTCCAAAAGTTTGTCGTTGCTGATCGGCTGGCTATACACATAGCCCTGCACATAGGTTACACCAAGGGTACGGATTAGTTCCAATTGATCGAGCGATTCGATACCCTCAGCCGTGACATCCATGTCCAATGCTTTGCCCAAGGTCACGATAGCGCTGATTAGCGCGCCGTTGCGCGACCCCGGCTCGGTAACCCCGCGGACAAAACTTTGGTCAATTTTTATCTTATCAAACGGAGCCGTACGCAAATAGCCTAATGACGAATAGCCGGTGCCAAAATCATCCAGCGCTAGCCGCACGTTAAGCTCTTTTAGCGCCTTGAACATCGCATCAGTATCGGATGTTTCCTGCAAAAACACCCCCTCGGTTAGCTCCAGCTCCAGCCGTTCGGGTTCCAGTCCGGATGCTATTAGGGCATTTTCGACAATTTTGGGTAACAAATCATTGCCGAACTGGATCGGCGATACATTCACTGCAACGGTCAGTTTTCCCGGCCATTTCGCCGCCTGAATACAGGCTTCGCGCATCGCCCATTCGCCAATTTCACCAACCAGATTGGCATCTTCGGCAATCGGGATAAAGACCGTCGGCGAAATCGGACCGCGTTCAGGGTGATCCCAACGCAGCAATGCTTCAAAACCAGACACCAAATTGGTACTCACATCAACCGACGGTTGATAGGCCAGCCAGAGTTCCTTTTTCTGTATAGCGTCGCGCAAATCCTCTTCGAGAACGCGGCGATCTTCTGCGGATTGCAGCAATTCGCTAGAATAAAAACGAAAACGGCCACGCCCTCCGCCCTTTGCGGCATAGAGCGCCAAATCGGCGTTGCGGATCAAATCTTCGCTCGTAACGCCATCAAATGGACTTACCGCGACACCGATAGATGCGCCGATGATGCAGCGTACACCTTCGATAGAATAGGGCTGCGAAAGGCTTTTGATAATCCGTTCCGCCAGCTCGCCCAGCGCTCCACGATCCTCAACATCCTGCAGGATAATCTGGAACTCATCACCGCCAGGGCGGCTGATCTTTTCCCGATCACCAACCACTTTGACCAAACGTTCAGCGACTTGCTTCAACAAGGCATCGCCAGCCGGATGGCCCAAAGTATCATTGACCTGTTTAAAACGATCAAGATCAATAAGCATGACCGAACAGGGCCGCTGTTGCGTTTGAAAAACGGTCAGCGTCGTTTCCAAAAGTTTCGACATGCGAAACCGGTTCAACAGCCCGGTAAGCGCATCATATTTCGCCAATCGCGATGTGTCACGGGTTGTCTGGCGCTGTTCGGTGATATCAACACCGCTGCCGCGATAGCCCAAAAACTCGCCAGAACTGCTGTGCACGGGGCAGCCCGATACCGACCACCAAATCTCGCCTTCACCGCCCACTGCCATCAACGCGACGTCTTCGAATTTTGACTGTCGGGTGAAGATAAAGGGCAATGTGCGGTGTTGGTCCTCCGATTCCTCGTCCTTACGGAAAAGCTCCATAAACACCGAACCGATAACTTCATGATGCGTTTTATTAAGCCCGGCACACACTGCTTCGCTTAAATAGGTAACCCGGCCTTCACCGTCGGTGGACCAAAACCAGCCGCGTTTGCTTTCCTCAAAATTCCGCAGCAGTTCAAGCGCAGCTTTCGACGAGGCCATAGGCGCAAAGTTTTTGGTTTTGGCACCGCCATTTAGCCGCGCAAAAAAACCGGTCGCTCCGCCAAAGGCAGAGCTGGCGCCATCGCGCTTATCGGGGTCAAGTTTGTTGGCAACCATGTTTGCGTGACAGGCCTTTCGGTCATACTATTGGCATAGTCGGCGTTTCAGATTGGTAAACAAAGCCTTGGAAATCGGATGCAAACGCCTTGAAAGCCCCCGTTTACAGAAAAAGAAGCGGTGCATTTACAGCCACAGCTTCTCTCGACAGGGGCTCCATTCCGGCTATGGGTGCATACTCTCATTCTGCCGGCTATGCTTTCACAAAGGACACCTATGATCCCCTTCGTTACTCTGATCGACACACGCGGCCAGAAAATTTCGGTCAATCCCGAAATTGTCCAGTTCGTAAAAGCTGCGGATAATGCCCATGACGAATGCTTGGTCGTGTTTGGGAAGGACCAATTGCTGCGCGTGCGCGGGACTTTGGAGGAGGTAACGCGGATTTTGAGCGAGGGGTGATTTGGATGAGATATGGCTTTTTTGCTATAGTCTAAGTTCCAGCGCGCCCTATTGAATTTCTTAATCGACTGACTTCCAAGCACCCCCACCCCTTGCCCCATCCGCCCAGTTCCGCTACGCGGCACGCGATAGTCGAATCTCCCGCTTTTGCGCTGGTTTGACGGGCCTAAATGTCCAGTTCACTCTGCCGTTATCAGGCAGGCTGGAATTAGAGACAAAAGACCGGGCACCGTCTTCCCCATATCCCGCGCAGGGCACGCACTTAAAGAAGGGGTAACATATAATGACCGCCGTTGGACAAGACTCGCTTGGCACTCGCTCGACCCTCAATGTGGGCGGCAAATCCTATGCTTATTACTCGCTGAAAAAGGCGGCGGAGAAACTGGGCGATGTGTCGCGGTTGCCGTTTTCAATGAAAGTGTTGCTCGAAAATCTGCTGCGGTTTGAGGATGGCGGCTTTACGGTTTCTACCGCCGACGCACAGGCATTGGTCGATTGGCAGAATGATCCATCGGCGTCGCAAAACGAGATTCAATACCGCCCTGCCCGCGTGTTGTTGCAAGATTTCACTGGTGTTCCTTGCGTGGTTGATCTGGCCGCTATGCGCGATGCGATTGCGAAACTGGGCGGCGACACCAGCAAGATTAACCCGCTGGTCCCTGTGCATCTGGTTATCGATCACTCGGTGATGGTTGATGAATTCGGCCATCCAAAGGCGGCGGAGCAGAATGTTGTGATTGAATATCACCGCAATGGCGAACGCTATGACTTTTTGAAATGGGGTTCAAAATCGCTCGATAATTTCAAGGCGGTCCCACCTGGAACGGGCATTTGCCATCAGGTTAATCTGGAACATATTGCGCAGACGGTTTGGACTTCGAACGACGCCGACGGCAATTTGGTTGCCTACCCAGATACCTGCGTTGGCACCGACAGCCACACAACGATGATTAACGGCCTTGGCGTGCTTGGCTGGGGCGTGGGCGGGATTGAAGCGGAGGCTGCGATGCTGGGCCAGCCGGTCTCGATGTTGATCCCCGAAGTGGTGGGCTTTAAGCTGACCGGCTCGCTCACCGAGGGCATTACCGCCACCGATCTGGTGTTGACCGCGACGCAGATGTTGCGCAATCACGGCGTAGTTGGCCGCTTTGTTGAGTATTACGGTCCGGGTCTCGCGTCATTGACGCTGGCGGATCGGGCTACTTTGGCCAATATGGCGCCCGAATATGGCGCGACGTGCGGCTTCTTTGGCATTGATGACAAGACGCTCGATTACATGCGGCTGACAGGGCGCAGCGCGGAGGCCATCGCGCTGACCGAGGCCTATGCCAAGGAGCAAGGTTTCTGGATTGATCCTGCGGTGGAGCCAGTGTTTAGCTCGACGTTGGAGCTGGATATGTCGAGCGTGCAGCCGTCGCTTGCCGGGCCAAAACGCCCGCAGGACAAGGTTGTGCTGCAACAGGTCGATGATGTGTTCAACGCGGATTTGGCCGAGGTGTATAAACATGACGGCGCGAAACGCGTGCCGGTTGAGGGCGCGACGCATGACATTGGCGATGGCGATGTGGTGATTGCGGCGATTACCTCTTGCACGAATACATCGAACCCCAGCGTTATGGTTGCCGCCGGATTGGTTGCGAAGAAAGCCAACGCGTATGGTTTGCGGCCAAAGCCGTGGGTGAAGACGTCGCTTGCCCCGGGATCACAGGTTGTCACTGACTATCTCGTGAAGGCTGGATTGCAGGACGATCTGGACGCGATTGGTTTCAACCTTGTCGGCTATGGCTGCACGACGTGTATCGGCAATTCAGGACCGCTGGCAGAACCGATCTCCAAGGCTATCAATAACAACGATATTGTTGCCGCCTCGGTGATTTCGGGCAACCGCAATTTCGAAGGCCGCGTGTCGCCGGATGTGCGGGCAAACTTCCTCGCGTCGCCGCCATTGGTCGTCGCTTATGCGCTGAAAGGCACAGTCACCACCGATTTCACCAGTACGCCGATTGGACAAGCGACTGACGGTACCGATGTGTTCCTTCGCGACATCTGGCCCAGCAATCAGGAAATCCACGACGCAATGACCGCGTCGATCAGCCGCGAAATGTTCGAAACCCGCTATGCCAGCGTTTATAAAGGCGACGAACATTGGCAGGCGATTCAAGTTGAAGGTTCAGAAACCTACAACTGGCGCGCCGGTTCCACCTATGTCGCCAACCCGCCCTATTTCGACGGGATGAGCATGACGCCAGCGCCCGTTTCGGACATCATCGAGGCCAAGCCGCTCGCGATTCTGGGCGATAGCATCACCACTGACCATATTAGCCCCGCGGGTTCGATCAAAGCCGACTCACCCGCCGGAAAATGGTTGATGGAGCACCAAGTCGCCAAGTCCGATTTCAACAGCTATGGCGCTCGGCGCGGCCATCATGACGTGATGATGCGCGGCACCTTTGCCAACATCCGCATCAAGAACGAAATGGTCCCCGGCATCGAAGGCGGCATGTCGCAATACAACGGCGAAGTCATGCCAATCTATGACGCGGCGATGAAGCACAAAGCCGATGGCACTGCCTTGGTTGTGATCGCGGGCAAGGAATATGGCACGGGTTCAAGCCGCGACTGGGCGGCAAAGGGCACCAATTTGCTCGGCGTGCGCGCAGTGATCGTTGAGAGCTTTGAACGCATCCACCGTTCCAACCTTGTCGGCATGGGCGTGTTGCCGTTGCAGTTCAAAGAAGGCGAAACGCGGCAATCGCTGGGCCTCAACGGCGATTGCAGCTTTACGATCACCGGCGTCGCCAACCTGAAACCGCGCCAGACAGTGACGGTAAAGGTTACGCGGTCAGACGGCACCACGTTCAACTTCGACGCTTTGTGCCGCATCGATACCGCGAACGAGGTCGAGTATTTCATGAACGGCGGGATATTGCAGTACGTGCTGCGCAAATTGGCGGCTTAAGGGGTTAGCTCGCACGAAGACACGAAGACACAAAGGGGATTTGGCGCGAAGCGCATTTCATCATCGCGACCGTGCCGTTTGTAACTACGCATTTTGCATAATCCGGCTTCGCCGGAAAACATCTTTGTGTCTTCGTGTCTTCGTGCGAGCTCAAATTAGCTACAGTTTTTCCGCCTCAACAGCCTCAATCCGCACCAGCAAAGCCTCAACCTGCACCTGCGCGCCGACGGTCGCGTTCAGCTCCGCCACTACCCCGTCGAACGGCGCGGTCAGGCTGTGTTCCATCTTCATCGCTTCAAGCGTAAGGAGTTTCTGGCCCTTCACAACGGTGTCGCCAGCCGCGACCTCAACCGCGATGATGCGGCCCGGCATGGGGGAGAGGATGTCGCCGTCATGCGCCGAGTGATGGCCAGTGCCGTAATCATAGTCGCGGTGAACGCCAAAGCTTGAACCCTTATCCGTTACCAAGGCTACATCGGTGGCTGCGGTGGAAACATAGATTTCACCAGAAAAATCATCGGGTGCGGTTACGGTGTAACGACGCTCGCCAACACGCATGCGGACTTGGAAGTCCTTCTTCGCATTCAATCTGAATGCCGTAAGGTCCATACCCCAAAGCTTTTCCCGCTGGTCAATCAACTCGCATGCAGCCATTCGGAGCATGCGATCATCAGGCTCGGTTGGAACGAGCAGGTCGTCGGCATGGTCAACGATGAACGACGTAGTCAATTCGGCATCGCGGAAACTTTGGTGATCGAGCGCGCGGTACAGGAAAGCCGCATTTGATTTTACAGGCCACATGGCCGTCCCATCTAGCGAGTCCAGCAGTGCAGCAATAGCCTGACCTCGGCTGTCTCTATGTGCGATAACTTTACCGATCATCGGATCATAAAAAGGCGAAATTGCGTTGCCTTTCTCATATCCCACATCAACGCGGACATGATCATCCTGAAAAGCACATTTTTGCAAGCGACCTGTACTGGGCAGAAATCCAGATGCTGGGTCCTCGGCATATAGGCGGACTTCAATAGCATGCCCGTCGATTTCCAGCTCGTCCTGCCGCTTCGGCAAAGCCTCCCCACTCGCCACCCTCAACTGCCATTCAACCAAATCGACGCCAGTAATCTCCTCGGTCACCGGATGTTCGACCTGCAGCCGCGTGTTCATTTCCATGAACCAGATGCGATCCGCGCGCAGGCCTTCTGATGCGTCGGCGATAAACTCGATGGTGCCAGCGCCGACATAATCGACTGCTTTGGCCGCAAGGACCGCGACCGCGCATAGCTGTTCGCGGGTTGCCTCGTCCATGCCCGGCGCGGGGGCTTCCTCGATCACTTTCTGGTGGCGGCGCTGGAGCGAGCAGTCGCGTTCGAACAGGTGGACGATGTTGCCATGAGTATCGCCGAAGACCTGCACCTCGATATGGCGCGGGCGCTGGATATATTTTTCGATCAGGACATGCGCGTTGCCGAACGACGCGGTGGCCTCGCGCTGGCACGAGGCGAGCGCGTCGGCGAAGTCCGCCGCATCCTCGACCTTGCGCATCCCCTTCCCGCCGCCGCCCGCGACGGCCTTGATGAGCACGGGATAGCCGATCTCGGTGGCGCGTTCAGCGAGGAACGTGGGGGCCTGGTTCTCGCCCATATAGCCGGGGGTGACGGGCACGCCCGCCGCCGCCATCAGTTTCTTGGCTGCATCCTTCAGCCCCATCGCGGTGATGCTGGCAGGAGCAGGCCCGACCCAGACCAGGCCAGCGTCGATCACCGCCTGCGCGAACTCGGCATTTTCGGACAGGAAGCCATAGCCTGGATGAATCGCCTCCGCCTTGGCAGCGAGCGCGGCGGCGATGATCTTCTCGCCCACAAGATAAC
>JANOTI010000099.1:0-9161 GCA_031416255.1 Sphingomonadales bacterium
AGATGGCAAAGGCATCGCTAGGGCTGACCAATAAGTCAGCCCAAGGTTTAGACGGGAGGCGGTGCTTCTGGTGGCTCACCAAGGTTCAGCCCGTGTTTTAAAAGCATCGGGATATTCGCCATGGCAAACAGGAATGTCAGGACCGTCACCCCCCAAACTTTGAGCGTGAGCCACAGGTCGAAGTCGAGGGTTGTGCGCATCACTTCGTTGGCGACGGTAAGCAGCGCGAAAAAGACACCCCAGCTAAACGAGAGTTTCAGCCAGCCTTCGTCGCTTAGCCCTTCATACGCAGCCTCGAGTACATATTTGAGTAAGGCTTTGCCGCGCAGCCAGCCGCCAATCAACAAGGCGGCAAAAAATGCGTAAATGATTGTCGGCTTGATCTGGATAAAGCGTTCATCGTTGAACCAAATCGTCAACGCGCCAAAGAAAATGCCCAGAGCCGCTGTCAGCTTCAGCATCGGAGAAATTTTGCCGAGTTTCACTTTGGAGACAATCGTAGCAACCACAATCGCCGCCATAAATGTCGCGGTGCCGATTATGGCGCCCTGTTTGGGATCGGTCGACGAGCTGCCCAGCTTTGACGCTAGAAAAAACAGCAAGAGTGGACCGAAATCGAGCGCGAAGTTCAATTTTCCGTTTTTGGGTTTTACCTTTGGTGTGCCGCTGCTCATGCCGAGCCTCCTGAAATTGCTTTTGCCAAATCGCGCGCGTTAAAAGGGCGCAGATCTTCGATCGTTTCGCCGACGCCAATGGCGTGAATTGGCAGGCCAAATTGTTTGGCCGCTGCGACCAATATGCCGCCGCGTGCGCTGCCATCGAGTTTTGTCATCACCAAACCGGTCACGCCTGCCACTTCCTTGAACACTTCAATTTGCGAAAGCGCATTCTGTCCGGTGGTGGCATCAAGCACGAGAACAACATCATGCGGCGCGGCGGGATTGAGCCGCCCGAGTACACGCCGGATTTTGGCAAGTTCGTCCATGAGCTCGGATTTGTTCTGCAATCGGCCAGCGGTATCGACGATCAATACGTCTATCCCCTCGGCCGTGGCTTTTTTTACTGCGTCGAAAACGATACCCGCCGGATCCCCGCCCTCGGGGCCTGTGACTACCTGAATCCCCACCCGGTCAGCCCAGATTTTCAACTGGCCGATGGCCGCGGCGCGAAAGGTATCGCCCGCCGCCAGCAATACGCCGTAATCCTGTTCGATAAAAAGATGCGCAAGCTTTGCAATAGTTGTGGTTTTACCGGAGCCATTGACGCCGATGACCAAAATGACTTGCGGTCGGGGAAATGCCTCTACCTCCAACGGCTTTGCCACAGGTTCCAAGACCAATGCAATTTCATCTTCGACAATCTGGCGCACGCCTTCTTCGTCCAGCCCTTTGTCGTAGCGACCACTGGCAAGCGTTGCGCGGATCTGCGCAGCCATTGCTGGCCCCAGATCGGACATAATCAACGCCTCCTCGATCTGGTCGAGTGTGTCGGCGTCCAATTTGCCTTTAGTGACCAGCCCGGTCAGATTGTCGGCGAGTTTGGAAGATGTTTTTTTAAATCCACCGAACAGTTTGTCGCGCCACCCCGGCTTCTCGTTCATGCCGAAAACACTCCCAGTAATTTTGCGTCGTTTTGCCCTGTAATATGAACCATTCGGATTGTTCCAGGTTCAGCAGCCGTTTCAAAGTTAACCAAAGCAAAATCCTCTGCATGGCCATTATGGCCCGATTTTTCGACTAAAACAGATTTGGTTGAACCGATCTGCGCCATTAACCAGTGACCGTGGCGTTCAGCGACGCGTTTGCGCAATTCTGCGGCACGTGCTTTGATTATCGCAGGTGAAACTTGCGGCATACGCTCAGCCGGTGTGCCGATTTTGGGCGAATAGGGAAAGATGTGGCCGTGAACGATATCGCACTTGTCGATAATCTCTAGGCTGTTTGCAAACATCGCATCATCCTCAGTTGGAAAGCCTGCGATGATGTCGGCACCAATGGCGATGTCCGGACGTGCGTCTTTCATGCGCGCCACTATGTCAATGGCCTGCGACCGGCTGTGACGGCGCTTCATACGTTTCAGGATCAAGTCATCGCCCGATTGCAGTGAAAGATGCACATGCGGCATCAGACGCGTTTCTTGCGTTAACAGCGCAAAAAGGCGGTCATCAATTTCTACGCCATCGACCGATGACAGGCGCAGGCGGGGAAGGGTGGGTACGTGCCGCAATATGCGTTCAACCAGCAGACCCAAATTTGGCACACCGGGTAAATCATGACCATAGCTGGTGACATCAACGCCGGTCAGCACAACTTCATTGCAGCCGCTGTCAACGAGCCGCTTGATATGATCCACAACCTGTCCAGCAGGGACCGACCGGCTGTTGCCCCGGCCAAACGGGATTATGCAAAAAGTGCAGCGATGGTCACAGCCGGTTTGCACTTGGACAAAGGCGCGGGTCTTTCCGTCAAATGCCGTCGCCAGATGCGGGGCCGTTTCGCGCACGGCCATGATGTCGGAAACACGAACTCGTTCGTTCAGGCCATGGCCGAATAAAGCCGGAGTCTCCTTTTCGACATTGCCCAGCACCACGTCGATTTCTGGCATTGCAGCAAAACGGTCCGGCTCGACCTGAGCGGCGCAGCCAGTCACAACGATCCGCGCATCCGGGCGCCGTTTGCGGGCTTGGCGGATCGCCTGCCGTGTTTGCCGCACAGCTTCGTTGGTGACTGCACAGCTGTTGATGATGACCAGATTGTCCTCGGTGCTCAACTGTTCGGCAAGCGCATGGCTTTCTGCCAAATTGAGGCGGCAGCCCATGTTTATCACTTCGGGTTTCATCATCCGAACGCGTTCCAGTCAGCGCTGCCGGTGAAAACGTGTGTTGCCGGGCCAGCCATCTCTATCGGGCTACCCTCTTTCCATCCAATAACTAGCGTACCACCCGGCAGATTCACGCGAACCGGGGAACGCACGCGGCCTGAACGGATCGCCGCAACAGCCGTTGCGCACGCACCCGTACCGCAGGCTTTTGTCAGGCCAACGCCGCGTTCCCAGACGCGCAGATTAAGTGTGTTTTCATCAACGATGCTGGCCACATTGACATTGATCCGTTCCGGAAACAGCGGGTCTGTTTCAATTTCTGGCCCAAGCCTTTCAAGCTCTATTGCATCGCAATCTTCAACAAAAAAGACAACATGAGGGTTGCCAACATTGACCGCCATCGGACGTTCCAGCGTATCCCAGCCAACGGGCATTTCGAAAGTGTCCATGGGCATTGCCAGCGGGATATGCTCCCAGTCGAAGCCGGGCGGATTGAGCATCACCGTCGCGCTTTGCCCCTGAGGCACAGTTTCCAATATGCCGCCTATCGTTTCGATGCGCGCAGGCTTTTCCAATAACAAAGCGACGCAGCGCGTGGCATTGCCGCACGCCTCAACTTCGCTGCCATCGGCATTGAAGATACGCATTTTAACATCGGCAATCTGCGATGGTTCCAGCACGATCAACTGATCGCAGCCAATGCCTCTATGCCGGTCGGCTATAGCCTTTGCACGGGGTTTGGTCATGTCCAATGTGGACGCACGGGCGTCGATCACGACAAAGTCGTTACCCAATCCGTGCATCTTGTGAAATGGCGCGCTGTCCATATCGCGCCATTAGGGCAGGTGGATGTTTCCGTCCAGCGAAAGCCGAATGGCGATCAGGCCGACTTGCGAGCGATTTCCTGATCATCGGCTTTGGTGGACAGGTTTGATGACCGCCGCGCCAGTAAAAGGCCTTTATCAGCAAGCAGTATGTTTACTTGATCGACGGACATGGGCTGTCCATAAAACCAGCCTTGACCTTTGGTACATCCAAGCTCGAACAATTTGGCGACCAACGCTTCCTCTTCGATACCTTCTGCGGTGATCGGTACAGACAGGCTGGCGCCAAGACCGGTGATCGCGCTGACAATTGCCGCACTTTCGGTGTTTTCCAACATGGTCGATACAAAGCTGCGGTCGATTTTGATGCGATCAAAGGGCAAAGCGCGCAAATGGGCGAGTGAACTGTAACCGGTGCCAAAATCATCCAGTGCAATTTGGATGCCTTGATTTTTCAGACTTCCTACGATGGATTGCGCAAGACTAAGGTTTTTGAACAACGAGCTTTCGGTGATTTCCACTTCAAGTCTGTTGGCCGGAAAGCCAGTTTCGACGAGCAGCTTAACGATTTTCTGCGCCAACCACGGATCTTTAAGCTGTACCGGGGAAATATTGACCGAAATGGTAAGCGACGGATCCCAATACTTGGCCTCCATCATCGCTTGACGGATAATGCTCAGCGATAAGTCGCCGATCATGCCGGTCTCTTCGGCAACGGGAATGAATTCGTCGGGCGGTATAAGGCCGCGTACCGGGGATACCCAGCGGGCCAGCATTTCAAATCCAGACAATTCGCCTGTTGCCAAATCGATCTGTTGTTCAAAATAGGGTACGAATTCGCCGTTGGGAATGGCAATACGAATATCTGCTTCCAGCGAGTTGCGTGTCCGCAATTCCACTTCCATGCCGTTTTCAAACCAGCAAAAGCCGTTGCGGCCATTTTTCTTTGCTGCATACAATGCGATGTCGGCCCGACGGATCAACATATCGATTGAATCACAATCAATTTCCGGACGAGCAATGCCAATCGACGCTGTGACACTGTGATCAATGTCACCGATAGTGACGGGCTTTGCCAAAGCCTCGATCAAATCCTCAGCCACGCGGTCCACAGTTTCGGGAAATTCAGGTTCGAAAACCATACACACGCCAAACTCGTCGCCGCCCAATCGGGACAATATGCTTGATGGTGGCACAGTATCGCGCATCCGGTCGGCCATTTCGCGCAGCAATTGGTCGCCAGCGTCATGTCCGTATAGGTCGTTTATCTTTTTAAAACCGTCGAGGTCCAGCATCAAGAATGCAGCGGATTTTCCGCGCCGCGATGCACGAACACTTAAATCAGCCGTTTTTTCTTTGATTGCGCGTCTGTTGAACAAATTCGTCAGCGGGTCAGTTATTGCAAGATGCTTTGCACGCACTTCAGCCTGTTTGTACACATCGACTTCGCTGCTTAGATTGGTCGTCCGGCGCCAAACCAAAAGTATCAGCGCAATGTTCAACAGCAACGCCGAAACCATAGCTTGATCAGCAGAGGGTGCATTGCCGGCATATTGACGAACAAGTTGACCCCCAACAGATCCGCCCAGATAAACAAACATTCCTACAGTGCACGCTACAAGCACGATATGAAGAATGTGCGGGCGTTTTTCAGCCGCACCTTTAGAATCCGTTTCAAACGAAGTCATATTTTCAGCATCAGCCATGATATCTATTTTGCCCTGCATAACCCCTCCTGTGTGCACAACTAAAGGTCAATTTTCGGTTAACTGCACTGATTTTAAGGAGTTTTTACATGTCCCGCCATAGTGGCTTGCTTATTTCACAAGCCACAGCTAATGGCCAAATGTCCCGAAATACGGGAAACCAAAAAATGCGGAGTAAAGACGCACGCCGGTCAGCGAGGTTTCGCCCACCGGCGTTTTTCGCATTTTATTGAATTTTTGAAGGGCTGAGACGCATGTTCGATAAGCTAAGTGACCGGTTAGGAGGCGTGTTTGACCGTCTGCGTGGTCGCGGCGCGTTGAACGAAGCGGATGTCCGCGAAGCAATGCGCGAAGTCCGCGTGGCTTTGCTTGAGGCCGACGTTGCGCTTTCTGTGGCTCGCGACTTTGTCGAAAAGGTTACTGAAAAAGCCGTTGGTCAGTCGGTTCTGATGTCGGTCACACCCGGCCAGCAAGTCGTCAAGATCGTCAACGACGCGCTCGTTGAGATGCTGGGATCAGAAGCGAGCGAGCTTAATCTAGCTGTTGCCCCGCCCGCGATCATCATGATGGTCGGTTTGCAAGGTTCGGGTAAAACCACAACGACCGCCAAAGTTGCTAAGCTGCTGAAAGAAAAAGAGGGCAAAAAGGTTCTGATGGCGTCGCTCGACGTCAATCGCCCTGCTGCGCAAGAACAGTTGGCAACGCTCGGCACTCAGATTGATGTTGCGACGCTGCCGATTGTGTCGGGTCAGCAGCCCGTCGATATTGCCAAGCGCGCCATTCAAGCCGCAAAGTTGCAAGGCTTTGACGTCTTGATGCTCGATACCGCAGGCCGGTTGAACGTCGATCAACTGCTGATGGAAGAGATGAAGGCCGTTGCCACAGTCACTTCCCCACAAGAAATTCTGCTCGTTGTCGATGCGCTGACGGGCCAAGATGCGGTCAATGTCGCGACGAGCTTTGGCGAGCAAGTTGAGCTGACCGGTGTAGTCCTGACGCGCCTTGATGGCGATGCGCGAGGCGGTGCGGCGCTTTCGATGCGCGCTGTCACTGGCAAACCGATCAAGTTTGCTGGCGTTGGTGAGAAACTTGACGCAATCGAAACGTTTCAACCTTCGCGCGTTGCGGGTCGTATCCTTGGCATGGGCGATGTCGTCGGCCTTGTGGAACGCGCCGCGCAAGCCATCGAGGTGGAGGACGCTGATAAGCTCGCCGCCAAAATGGCCAAGGGGCAGTTCGATCTGAACGACCTTCGTGCCCAGCTGCGTCAGATGACCAAGATGGGCGGTCTCGGTGCGTTGGCGGGCATGATGCCGGGTATGAAGAAAGCCAAGGCGGCAATGGCAACTGGCGGCATGGATGACAAGTTGCTGCTCCGCATGGACGCCATCATTGGTTCGATGACGCCAAAGGAGCGCGATAAACCGGCGCTTTTGAATGCTAAACGCAAAATCCGCGTCGCCAAGGGATCGGGCACCACCGTGCAAGACGTCAACCGGTTGCTGAAAATGCATCAGGAGATGGAAGGCGCGATGAAACGCATTAGGAAAATGGGCGGACTGAAAGGCCTCGCAGCCATGTTCGGCAAATCCGGCGGGGATTTGGGTGCGACTATGGAGAATATGGCTGGCCTTCCCAAAGGCGGTCTTGGCGGCATGGGTGGAGGCGGCGGCTTTCCAAGCCTGCCGGGTATGCCTGGAAGCAACGCAGGCAGCATCCCAACGAACCTCGCAAATTTATTGAATAAAAAGAAGTAACCGTTTTAATCTATTGAAATACATCTGAAAGGTAATTTATTATGTCATTGTCAATGCGTCTCGCACGGGGCGGTTCTAAAAAGCGCCCTTATTACAAAATCGTCGTTGCCGACGCTCGCGCACCGCGCGATGGCAAGTTCATCGAACGTATCGGCAGCTATAATCCTTTGCTCGCCAAGGATGACGCATTGCGCGTCACCATCGACGGCGAACGTGCGAAACATTGGCTGGCCGCAGGCGCGCAGCCTTCGGACCGCGTCGCCCGCTTCCTTGACGTCGCTGGCGTCAAAGAACGTGCAGTCAAGGTCAACGCGAAAAAGGGTGAACCCGGCCAGAAAGCCAAGGATCGCGCTGAAGATAAGGCAACCAAGGCCGCTGAAGCTGAAGAAGCCGCTGCAGCTGCAGCCGCCGCTCCTGCGCCGGTAGTCGAAGAAGTTGTCGAAGAAGCGGCGCCGGTTGAAGAAGCTGCCGTTGAAGCGCCTGTGGCTGAAGAAGTTGCACCGGTTGAAGCAGCTGCCGAAGAAGCGCCTGTAGCAGCAGAAGCTGGTCCTGACGAAGTTCCTGCTGAAGAAACACCGGTTGTTGAGCCAACCCCGGAAGAAGCGCCTGTTCCTGTTGAGGAACCAGCGATTGTAGAAGCGCCGGTTGCCGACGAACCAGCGCCGACCGAAACCGCTGCTGAAGAAACACCTGTTGCTGAAGCAGCGGCTTCCGAAGACGCACCTGCTGCCGAAGCAACCGAAGAAAAGGCCGAGGGTTAATCCTTGACCAACAAAACAGTCACGCTAGCCGCCGTTGCCGGTGCGCACGGCGTGACGGGTGAGGTCCGTTTGAAGCTGTTCGCCGAAAATGTGGACAGCATCAAACGGCATAAAAGCTTCAACAACGGCACACTCACGCTAAAATCGCTTCGTCCAACCAAGGACGGAGCGATTGCGCGTTTTGCCGAAGTTACCGACCGCAACATGGCCGAAAAGCTGCGAAGCACGCTGTTGACTGTGCCGCGCGACGTTCTGCCTGCGTTGGGCGAGGGCGAGTATTATTTTACTGACCTGCTGGGGCTCCCCTGTGTTTCCACTGATGGGGCTGACTTAGGTGTCTGCGTTGCAGTGGAAAATTTCGGTGCAGGCGATGTGCTGGAGATCCAGCTTCCCCCTGATGACGGCAAGCCGGGCAAGAAATTCATGGTCCCCATGAACGCGCAAGCGGTGCCTGAATGGGGTAAGCAAATTGTAATTGACGCGGCATTCGCTGTCTAGTATATACATGACGTATATACGGAGGCTGTCATGAACAAACTGAACGAGGAACGGCAGACATTTCGCTTTGATGGCGCGGCTACTGCACGGCTGCATGATACCGAAAACCGGAAACAATATCGCACCAAAGTTTTCAAATCGGGCAATTCGCTGGCAGTGCGGATACCGACTGGCACCGATTTGAAACCCGGTATGGAAATGGATCTGACAGTGGAGGATGGTGTAATGCTTGCCTTGAAACCCATAGTTGCGCCTAAGCGCAAAATTGACGTCAGCGGCTTTTGGGGCAAAGCTCCCGGAGCGCGCCTGATCCCGCATGGCGATTTCGACGAACGGCCCAGCGCTGTTGCAGCACGTAAGGCGTTGAAATCGCGGTGATCCGTTATCTTATCGACGCCAATTGCGCGATCTATGCAATGTCGGGCGATTTCGAAGGCATGCGCACAAAAATGATGGCGTGCGAACCCGGCGAAATCGCCTTTTCGGTGATAAGCTACGCCGAGGTTGCGCATGGCACTTATGTCGGCAAACCGCCTTCATCCGACATATTGGCTGCCTTTGTCGAAGCAATTCCGCTTGTTGCATTCGATGAAGCGGCTGCCCTCGAATATGCGCGGCTGCCATTTAAACGCGCACGATTTGATCGCTTGCTCGCCGCGCACGGGCTTAGCCTGGGTGCTGTTGTCATCACGAACAACGAAGCCGACTTCGCCGATGTGCCGGGGTTGAAGGTAGAGAATTGGACAGTGTGACATCTGCGCAGGGGTCGGTGAATGTTCGGTTTGGTTTTCATAC
>JANOTI010000100.1:0-2327 GCA_031416255.1 Sphingomonadales bacterium
CGCTTCAATTGCACGCGACAGAGCCGCTGTATCCATGTTGAAGCTGTGCGCCTCCACATCGACAAAAATAGGAGTCGCACCGACAGTCGCAATCGCCTCGGCGCTTGCCATGAAGGTGAAGGGAACGGTGAACACGGCATCGCCGGGGCCAACGCCTTTTGCCATCAGCGCCATGACCAAAGCGTCCGTGCCAGACGCGCAGGAAATGCAATGCTTCGCCCCTACATAATCGGCCAGTCGCTGTTCGAGCTTAGCGACTTCAGGGCCGAGGATAAACTGGCCACTGCGCACAACCGCCAGCATCGCTGCTTCGACCTCTGGCTGAATACGAGCAAATTGGCTTTGCAGATCGATAAAGGGGACCATCGGTTTCCTGTATATGTTGGATGTGTAAGTTCGCGGAGGGGTCCGCATGGTTTTTACATGAAGGGCGGTTATGTCCTGTTTATGACGCGCCGATAGCAGCTTGGCCACATCCGTTCAATGGTGTAGGGGCATCGCGCCGTAACTGGTCCCTTCAAAGGAAAAGCAAAATGTACTCCGGCAACCACCGCGTTTGCACCCGCTGCATCATGGATGACACTGCGGCAGACATCGTTTTCGACACAGAAGGCGTGTGCAACTACTGCACCGAGTTTCTGGTGCGGCTCGATCAATTTGTCGATCCCGACCCCGTCGCGCGGCAACGTAAACTTGATGAGTTGGTCGTCAAGGTCAAGGAAAACGGGCGCGGCAAGCCCTATGATTGCATTATCGGTGTATCGGGCGGTGTGGACAGCAGCTTTACCCTTATCAAAGCCAAGCAGCTAGGCCTGCGACCATTGGCGGTGCATATGGACAGCGGCTGGAATGCCGAAGTGGCCGCCAACAATATCGCCAATCTGGTGCGTGGGCTTGACGTTGACCTCTATACGCACGTCATCGAATGGCCGGAGATAAGAGGCCTGATGGAAGCGATGTTTGCCGCCGATGTCCGCGATGTCGAGGTGCTCTATGACAATGCGCTCGCCGGTGTCGTCTATACGCAAGCGGCAAAATACGGGCTGCATTACATTCTCGCCGGATCCAATATGGCTACCGAGGGCATGCGGATGCCCGGCGAATGGACATGGCACAAGCTGGATAAGCGTAACATTGCCGGCATTTCAAAGAAATTTGGCGGGCCAAAGATCAAGACATTCCCCGCCATCGGTACGCTAAAATATGCCAAACATATCCTAATCGATCGCGCGCATTGGATCGCCTTCCTCGATTATATCGATTACCGCAAAGACGATGCGATTGCCGAATTGCAACGCGATTATGGCTATAAGCCGTATGCGTATAAGCACTATGAATCGGTATTCACCCGGTTCTGGCAGGGCTATATGCTGCCGCGCAAATTCGGCTATGATAAACGCAAACCGCATCTGGCAACGCTCGTCATGACCGGGCAGATGACACGCGATGAAGCGATGCAGAAAATGGGCGAAATTGCCTATCCCAGCCAGCGAGATCTGGATGCGGACAAGCAGTATTTCCTGAAAAAAATGGGTTGGAGCGAGCAGAAGCTCGAAGATTATCTCGCCCGCCCCGAAGTGCGCCATGATGCCTATCCATCCGAATGGGCGTTTTTTGAACGGTTGTTGGGGCTATATCGCAAGCTGGGATTGAAGATCGGCCGGGTTCGCAATTAACGCGGTTTTGGCTGCATCCATAAAGGCACTTCCGAAAATGCTGCCGAAATAGATTGGCCGCATTCTTTCCCTATTCCCGCCACCCAGAGCGGCAGTCGGTCCATCGCGATGTTACGACGAACAAATTCACGCTTGATGTAAAATTCAAGCAGCGGCCCAAATAACGGGCGCGAGTCATGCCATTGCCCGCCCCACGCATAAAGAATTTGGTCGTTCGGCTGCAAAGTAGATCGGTAGAATTGGTCGGCGGTCGCGTGCGAATCCATCACCCGTAGCTGCGCGATGCAATCGCCGCGACGCACCGACAAACGGCCATTGCCGATGCGCTCAACCTGTACCGTAAAGCCTTGCTTTTGAAAAGCAGATGCCGCCGCTTTAAGCGTGGTTTCAGGATTTTCAAACGGCTCTGTCGGACTGTGAAATTTGATCGCCAGCGACACGACCAATAAAGGCACAAACCACAGGCTATGCTTTGCGAAGGTCATGGCGCATGCCCATATATAAAACACCAGTAACAGCGAACAAAGCGCCCCAGCCGAATAAAATCGCGCCATCGCCGATATGCCAATAGTCGAAATGTTCGGGGTTCCAGCCGATCATCGCAAGGCGCGACAAGTCGGCATTGGGGACGAGATCGGCAAGGTACTGGCG
>JANOTI010000101.1:0-1656 GCA_031416255.1 Sphingomonadales bacterium
AATCAAAAAGCTATCAGGGCTGGCGAAATTTTGTTGGATGACGTCGCGTCGCTCGAACAGATTGGTTACGCGCCAGCAACCGATACATATTGGTTGAACGATTTGCCAATTGAGGCTTGCACACTGATCCTTGCCAGCGAGGATTTGTATTACCGTGTGCAGCGGATCAGCGAGAGTATCATGCGCCAACCAAGCGAGTTGCCAGAACCGCTGGTGATGATGGAACGCATCCGCGCTGCGTTCTGATCCGGCTGCTTATTCGGATTTCTCTTTGCTTAACCGCGACATTAAAATTGCTGCACGTTTGGCTTGACGCTTGATGCTATTCAGATCGACCGTTTCGCCCGGTGCATGATCGCCCGTACTGGCGGTGCCTAGCCCGACCAGCCCGTCCACATCATTGGCAACAAAGCTGATGTCACCGGCACCGCGTTTCAGCGGATCGAGTGCTGCCATTTCCGCCAGCCCCAGATCGCGGTTGATAGTATTTAGCCGGGCCAGCAACTTCGCGTTGCCCTCGGTCGGTGCCATCGCGGGATAGGCTCCCGGATCAAAGCTAAGCGTTGCATCAGTTAGCGGCGCGTGGTCGGCCACGATCGCAGCCATTTTGGTTTTCACGCGCTCAGTCTGTTCGGGCGACAAGGTGCGGAAATCGCCGCGTGCCAGTGCGATGCCGGGGATGATGTTGGTTTTGCCTTTGGCGCTGATGCGGATGCCATCGGGGTCGAGCGTCGCTTCTTGCCCACCTGCGATCAAGCCGACGTTAAAGGTCAGATTGGCCTCGGGCAATTCTGTGCGAAAACGGTGAATGATCCGCGCCAGCTCATTGACCGCGCCGTCGCCATAGGTTTCGTTAAAAATCAGCGAGCTATGGCCAGTTTTGCCGGTGACGTCGAGTTTCCAGCTGTTCGACGACCGGCGGGCGATGGTGCCCATGTCTTTGCCGTTGTCCGTCACCAGCCCCTCAAAATCGAGCGCGACATCGGCGCGTTTGCCAGCGGCGATCAACGGCGCGCGGGTGATTTCAATCGGGTCGCCGCTGTCTTCTTCATCGCCGGTCATGTGAATTTCGATATTGGCGTCTTTCAACGTCCCCGCCGCTTGCATGGCGCGCAGAGCAGCAACGATCACAGCCATCCCGCCTTTATCATCGCCCGCACCGGGACCTTCTGCCTCATCGACAGCGCCAGACTTTTTGCGGGCGAAAGTCTGAAATGGACTATCCGGTTCAAAAACGGTGTCGAGATGGGCAATCAGCAACAACTTCTTAGTGCCCTTTTTACCGGTCTTGGTCGCAACCAGGTGCCCAGCGCGCTTTGCGGCGGCCATGTCCTGCCATTCGAACGTGAACCCCAACGGCGCCAGTTCAGCGCGCATAATATCCGCAATTTTGCGGACGCCGTCGAAATTCATCGTGCCCGAATTCTGGTTGACCATGCGTTCGAGCAAAGCGACCGAGCGCTCATATTCGGCATCGACGGTCGCGGCCATCTTTGTCTCGGCTTTGCTTAACTGCGCAGCAGCCGGCGCAGAAAAACCAATCGTCAGCCCCGCACCCAAAAGAGTGAGGGACCGGCGCATATTTTTGGCAATGATCATCAAGCAGGAAGCCCGGTTATCGATTTGGTTTCCATAAAGTCTTTCAGGCCAAATACG
>JANOTI010000102.1:0-10125 GCA_031416255.1 Sphingomonadales bacterium
CATGATGACCGCGATGATCGCAGACTGCGGCGTTTCGGTGCCGAGTTGGAAACCCAGATCGCGTAAGCCCTTGTGCAATGTCTTGCTGTTTTCCCAAAGATGCGCGCGTTTGTTGCCGCCGTGCATCAGCTTGCGGATCGATACCGCGCTCGATGCCATTACGCTGGGCGGCAAAGCGGCGGTAAAGACATAAGGGCGGCAGACGAGGCGCAGGATTTCAAATTTTGGATGGTTCGATACGCAGAACCCGCCGACGGTGCCGACCGATTTGCTGAACGTGCCGATGATGAAATCGACATCATCCAGACAGCCCTGTTCCTCGGCCACGCCGCGGCCGTTTTCGCCGATAAAGCCCATGCTGTGCGCTTCATCGACCAGCACCATTGCGCCTGCTTCTTTGGAAATGCGGATCATTTCCTTGAGCGGCGCGACATCGCCGAGCATCGAATAGACGCCTTCGAGGATCACCAGCTTGCCAGCCTCGGGCGGCAATCGCTTCAGGCGCTTTTCCAGCGCTTCGATATCATTGTGGCGGAATGCGACGATTTCGGCGTCGCCCATTTTGCAGCCATCATAGATCGAGGCATGGCTGTCGATATCAAGGATGATGTAATCGCCTTTGCCAGCGATAGTGCTGATGATGCCGAGGTTGGCCTGATAGCCTGTCGAAAAGACCATCGCGTGGTCCATGTCGTAAAATTCGCGCAACGCCGCCTCGACATCGCGGTGCGGGCTGAATGTGCCATTGAGGACGCGGCTACCGGTGGTGCCAGCGCCGAAATCCTCATACGCTTGCTTACCCGCAGCGATGACATCATCGTCAAAAGTCATGCCCATGTAATTATACGTGCCGAGCAGGATCGTTTCCTGGCCGTTGCAAATCGCGACGGTGGGCGACAGCACCTTTTCCATCACCAGATTGAACGGGTCAGTCAGGCCAGTGGACAGCAACGTCTCGCGTTGCTGGATCAAAGGGTCGAATTTGGAGAAAAGGTCAGTCATATTTTAGTCCGTTAGTTTCAAAACCGCATCAACCAGCTGACCGACAGTTTCAATCTCGGCCTGCATGTTCATAGTGATGATAATATCAAACGCATCCTCAACCTCGGCGACGAAATCCATCACCGTCAGGCTATCCCATTCCAGATCGCCCGCAAAGGTCGTGGTGTCGGACAGGTCGGCACCCTTTTTGTTGAACGGTTCGATTAGATCCGCAAGCTTTTCAAACATTGCACTGCGATCAGTCATATCTTCGCTTTCCTTCTTCGCTTGCTGCCTATTGGCCGCAACAATGTGGCTTTGGCAAGCGACTAAGGCGTTAAAAAGGCGAAGGTGGTTTAAGCGCCTTTAGGCGATGCCACAATCCGCGCGCTGCGATTGCTGCTTTGAACTGGCCTCTGTCAAAAACATTCCCAATGGAGACCAGATAATCATGGATAGGACGGCGATTTGGCCAGAGTTTGTTGATCGCATGCGCATCCGGGTCAGAGCAGCTGTCAAAACAAAGACCGAGCGTAGCCTGATGCATTTCCATAATCGCTTTTTTCAACAGCATGCCCGGCGCGAATTTGGCGAAGCTTTCATCATAGGCCGCCTTAAAGCCAAAAGCGTGCTGCCCATCCAAAAAATAGCTCGACATCGCAACCGGCTGGTCATTCGCGCGCAAAGCCAAAGCGCGAAGTTTTCCTGCTTCAAAACCCGTTTTAACGACAAAGCGAAAATGCACTGCGGTCGCGCTGTTCGATGAAAGTGCGCTGCCCTCCCGCCCTTTCCAGCCTGCAAGTTCGAGCGCAAGGAACCCTGAAATCCAGCGGTCTAATTCGGCGCTATTGTTGACTGTATGCAGTTCAATTAACCCCAATTGTTCGGTAAACTGTCTTTCAAGCGAGGCAAATCTGCGCGCCTGTTTGGCCGACAGATTGTCCGACCAATTAAAGTCGCTGCTTCCATCTGGCGTCCATAATGCACGCTCTTTGCTAGCCAGCATTTCGATGCCTCGCCCGCTATCCTGACAATAGGCAAGCAATGATTGCGTGACCCTGTGGTCCGCAGGCATTTCGCTAAACCGGATTGCAGTGCACCCAAGTTTTGCTGTGTCGAGTGCATCACAAAGCTTTACCCAGAACCGGTATTCAGCCCCTGGGCGCACCAGCGGCACCCCCAAAAACTGGTTCGTATCAAGCATGTTTTTCAAATGTGCCAGGGGAATGCGGCCTAGTTGAGTGACGCGCGCAGCAATGAATACACCGTCCCAGTCTCCGTCATCGCCCTGAACTACGAACAAACGATAATTGTGTTCAACGTCGAAATTCGCCAGTACGGATTGCATGAACCAAGAGGCAGAAAAAATGCTATCGGCGCACGCAATTTTGGAAAGATGGGACCAAGCCAGTTGATCCTCGACCGTTAACGAAGGTGCGCGCAGCACACGCACCGTGCCGGGCTCAATCCTTGGCGTCATGTCTGCATCAAATCGAGGTTCGAACTGTAGCGGGATCATGCCATTAATCCTGCTTTGCCAAGCACCCGTGCGCCCATTGCCTTTGCAGCGGCGCTGGCGGGCCAAGGCGAAAGCGAACTGGGAGACAGGCCCCATTTGCGCATTCTGGCGTTAAAGCGATGGCCATTTTCTTGCTGATGCGCCCAGCGCGACTTCCAAGTTATCGATAGAGAGATCGATAACTGATCGCCAACCTGCACATAATGCGGTGCTTTATACGGCACAAATAGAGCGCATCCTTGCTCTAACGCATGACGCGTTCCCAGCTGGTCAAAGTCATCCTGCCAACGCAGCATATTGTTGCCAGCAAAATGGTATTCCTCGTTCACTGCATCAGTGATTAGGGGCGGCGCTGATGGAAAGGTGGTAAAGTTTTTTTGTCCGCTAATCTGGAAAAACAGATTATATTCTGGGTCAAAGTGAAACGGCGTGGTTGATCCCCGGGCAGAGATAAAGATGAAACCGACAGGTTCATCAATGCTACCGGTATGTGCCGTCAGCGCCGATCCCGTTTGTTCCAAAATCTCAAACATCAACGCGCGATAGGCGGGCAGTTGTTCAATCCGCGCGAGCATGATCCATGCTTTATCGGTCTCAATCGCACGGATATGCTGGTCAATCGGCAAAGCATGGCGTTCAATCATCGCAAATTCGCGGCCGACATAGCCGTCAGACACACGGCGTTCGACATCCCGTGGTTGCAGTTCCAACGCCGCGTTCGCAAGCGCGTCCAGCGTCAGCAAGGGATGGTTTTGCAAAGCATGCGTAAACTGCGCGGGCGACATCGGGTAATGCTGCGCCAGCTGGTCCAGACCATTTTGCTGAAATACCACAGCACCCATCAACGCTTTACTCTGCCCGCCCGAGCAGACGCGATAGCGACTAGAGATTAAACTTTGACTAAAACAGGCCCATCTAAAGCCAGCCTTGCACCTTATACCAGCGCGCGGTAGTTTTTAGCCCCTCACGCGTCGGTATTTGCGGGCTCCATAATGCGCCAGGGGGGGCGGCTTTGCGATCAATCACCCAGTCGGGATGGCTCATATAGCCTGCACGGTCTGGCGTCAGTTTCGCGCGGTTGCCGCGCACCAACCGGTCGGCCCAAGCGGCGGCAAACAGCAACGGGCGAGGTGCGGAGAACGTATTGATCCGCTTGCCCAAGGCCCAGCCAATCGCACGGGCAAAGCCTTCATGCGTCCAACCACCGGGTTCGCCATCATCGGCCTCGAATATACGTGCGGTCGCGTCCTCATGTGTGGGGAGAAGCGCCACCAGCAATCGTGCCAAATCATCGACGAAGATCCACGATCCAAGCCCTGCGGGGGGCAGCAAGCACAGGCCTTTACTGGCCATGCGGAACATTTCAAACACGTCCTTGTCGCCGGGGCCGAACACGCCGGGCGGGCGAATGATCGTCCAGTCGAGAAGGCTAGTGGCAACAAGCTTTTCGGCCTTGGCTTTGCTCGCGCCATAGGCCGACAGTTGCGGCTCGCGTGCAGACAGCGATGACACATGGACAAAACGCTGGATGCCAGCGGCTTTGGCGGCGGCTAGCATGTTGGCCGTTCCGGTGACGTTGCCGGCTTCAAAAGCCGCGATGTCAGGGGCGTTCACAACGCCCGCGATGTGGAGCACAGTGTCTGCGCCTTCGCATAATGTGCAAAGGGTCTCTGACTTGTCCAGCGCGCCGCTGACCCAAGTCACGCCCGTACGCTTCGGTTGTTCGCTGCGCGTGAGGGCGCGGATTTGCCAGCCCGCTTCCAGCAACCGGTCGAGCGTCGCGCCGCCGACAAAGCCGGTTGCGCCGGTCAGGGCGACAGTCTTTGTTGTGTGGCTCACAGCATAACCATCTGGTCGCGGTGGACCAGAACTTGGCGGGGAACCGCACCCAATATGCCCTCAAGCTCCGCCGATTTCTTGCCGCAAATCAGCGCCGCATCGCGGGCATTATATTCCGATAAGCCGCGCGCCAGAGTTTCGCCGTCACTGGTGACGATATCAATCACATCGCCGCGCTTAAATTCACCGCTTACGCTCGATGCGCCTGCAGGAAGCAAGCTCGCCCCGCCGCGCAACGCTTTAGCCGCGCCAGCATCAACGATGATCTGCCCCTTGACTGACAGCCGACCGCCGATCCAGCCTTTGCGGGCACTGCCGCCAGCACGCGGCGCGAACCATGTCGAGGGTGCGCCCGCCTCCAGTGTCGCCAACGGATGATTGCGTAAGCCGGATGCTATCGCCAACCCGATCCCTGCGCGGGTCGCAATGTCAGCAGCATCCAGCTTGGACGCCATTCCGCCTGAACCCATGCCCGACGATGAATTCCCCGACACCATGATGCGAATCCGACTGTCTATTTTTGTGACTACAGGGATTAGGGTCGCACCGGAGTCTCTCGGATCGCGGTCATAAAGACCATCAACATCGGACAGCAAAACAACACCCTGTGCGCCTGCCGCCTGCGCAACCCGCGCCGCCAGCCGGTCATTATCGCCAAACCGGATTTCTTCGGTCGCAACGCTGTCATTTTCGTTGATGACGGGAACCGCACCTGCACCCAGCAAGCGGTCCAAAGTCGCGGTGATATTCAAATAGCGGCGGCGATCCTCCAGATCATCCAGCGTCACTAGCATTTGTGCAGCGGTCAAGCCTTGCGCGGCCAGCAACTCGGCCCAAAGCCCGGACAGCAGAATTTGCCCTACGGAGGCGGAGGCTTGCGCATCGGCTAGACTGGCCCGTCCGCCTTTTTCAAAACCCAGCCGTTTCGCACCGAGCGCAATCGCGCCAGAACTGACGATGATGATTTTCTGTCCGGACTTATGCCGCGCCGCAATGTCAGCAACTAATGTCGCCAACCAGTCACGCCGGACCGCGCCATCGGGTTCCACCAGCAACGACGAGCCGACTTTAACGACTAGCATCGGGCAGGTGGCATTATTCAGATGGGCGACCATTCGCCTTCCTCATTTGTGCCAGATGATGATTCGATGCTGCTCATCGCGGGCAAAGCCTCCAGCACGCGGTCGAGGACTTTGTCGATGCCTTGGCCAGTCGCGCCCGATATCGAGATCACATCCAACGCGCCAGCGGCTTGTAACTGCTGCGCAATATCGGCCATAATTTCCGGATCGAGCAAATCGCCTTTGTTCAAGGCCACAATCTGCGGTTTGTCAACAAGGCCACCGCCATATTCGGCGAGTTCCTCGCAGACGATCTGCCACGCCTCGACTGGGTCGTCGCCGGTCGCGTCGATCAGGTGGATCAAAATGCGGCAGCGTTCGATATGGCCAAGGAACCGGTCACCAACGCCTGCACCATCGGCAGCGCCTGCGATTAAGCCCGGGATGTCGGCAACGACAAATTCGCGGCCCTTGTGATTGACCACACCCAGTTGCGGACGCAACGTCGTAAACGCGTACGCGCCGACCTTTGCTTTGGTGTTCGACACCGAGTTAATAAACGTCGATTTGCCCGCGTTCGGCATGCCAACAAGACCCGCGTCGGCGAGCAGTTTTAGCCGCAGCCAGACATACATTTCGGTGCCGTCTTCGCCCGGCTGATGCTGGCGCGGGGCGCGGTTGGTGCTGGTTTTATAGCTCGCGTTCCCGCGACCGCCCATGCCACCTTTCAGAAAGGTGACACGCTGCCCAACCTGCGTCAGATCCAGCATCAAGCTGCGTTCTTCATCATCGGCTAGCACTTGCGTACCAACGGGAACTTTGACGATCAAATCCTCGCCGCCCGCGCCGTACCGATCACGGCCCGAACCGCCGCCGCCGCGCGGTGCCTTAAAATGCTGTGCATACCGAAAATCGATGAGTGTGTTGAGGCCAGCAACGGCTTCGAAAATAATGTCGCCGCCAGTCCCGCCATTGCCGCCATCGGGACCGCCATATTGGACATATTTTTCGCGCCGGAAACTAACGGCCCCGGGACCACCGGAGCCCGAACGCAGATAGATTTTAGCTTGATCGAGGAAATGCATGATGGGGCCTTAGGGGAGGTTGGCTGAATTTGCCAGTGCGGGCGTGTTTCGGCAATTATACAGGCCGAATGAATTTTACCGTTAGTGCTGAGCCTGTCGAAGCACGTTTCTCAGCGTCGCGATACACCTGATGGACGCCGTTCACCTTCGGTGGCCTTCGGCTCGACAGGCTCAGGGCTAACGGTTTAGAATTGAGGGGAGCAAGTGTTTCAATTCGCCGACCCAGCCGAAGCCCCGTAGGGGCGAAGGCTGGTGGAGCCTAGGGGAGTCGAACCCCTGACCTCTTCGCTGCCAGCGAAGCGCTCTACCAGCTGAGCTAAGGCCCCATCTGCCGTGTAACAAGACGGCTATGGTGATTTTAAGGCGCGCCTTTACGCGTAAGGCGCGCCGATATGCAAGTCCGAATTATCACTCAGGCTTTCGCCTGAGCAGTAATCCAAACTATTGGTCGTCATGGCCTTCGCCTTCGGTGCCAGCAACGCCCAGATCTTCGTCACCGCCAAGGTCAACGTCGTTGTCAGGCGAAACGTCGCCGTCCACTGCGTCAACGTCGATGTCCAGATCGTCGTCCGCCAGATCGGCGTCGTCTTTCTTCTTTTCGGCTTCTTCGAACGGCAATGGCTGTTTCGATTTCAGCACGAGTTCGGGTGTCCACTGGTTGCCGCATTCAATGCATTCAACCGGATCGCCTTTAGTCAGATCGTAGAATCGCGTGCCACATTTCGGGCAAGTGCGCTTCGTTCCCCATTCAGCCTTCACCATGGTGGGCCTCTTATCCTTTCAATTATTTCAGAAAAATGAACCCGCGTTCGGTATCCATCATCAAGCTGACGCGGCCCTTGCCATAGACTCGGGTGACTGTCAAAAAATTCTCTTTGACAGTGGACGTAGCAAGACGCCAATGCCCCCTTCATGAGCCACGCCGCGCCCCAACTAAGAGCCTTTGCCCCAACAGGCCCCCTGCGCGGGACTGTCCGCGTCCCCGGCGACAAGTCGATTTCGCACCGTTCGTTAATGCTGTCGGCATTGGCGGTGGGCGAAAGCCGGATTACGGGACTGTTGGAGGGCGAAGATGTGCTCGCCACCGCTGCCGCCATGCGGGCGATGGGGGCGCAGATACATCGGACCAGTGACGGCACATGGATTGTCTATGGTGTCGGCGTAGGCGGGCTGCTGCAACCCGAAACGGCGCTCGATATGGGGAATAGTGGCACCTCGACGCGGTTGTTGATGGGCCTTGTCGCTAGCCATAGGATTACCGCGACCTTTATCGGCGATGCGTCTTTGTCTAAACGGCCTATGGGGCGGGTGATTGATCCGCTGTCGCTAACCGGCGCAGAGTTTACCGCCTCGCCTGGTGGGCGCTTGCCATTGATGGTGCGCGGGATTTGCCCCGCTGTGCCGATAAGCTACCTGTTGCCTGTCGCCAGCGCGCAGGTGAAATCGGCGATATTGCTGGCGGGGCTGAATACGCCGGGGATAACCGAAGTGATCGAGCCGATCCCGACGCGCGACCATAGCGAGCGGATGCTTGCAGGCTTTGGTGCGGAGATAACCGTTGAGGTCGATGCAGACGGCGTCCGCCATATCCGCCTGATGGGCGAGGCTGAGTTAAAGCCGCAAGCGATCGAAGTCCCCGGCGACCCGTCGTCCGCCGCCTTCCCGATTGTTGCGGCTTTGATTACCCCGGGCAGCGAAGTCACCGTCACCCATGTCGGCATGAACCCCACGCGCACCGGCATATACAAAATGCTAGAGGCGATGGGCGCGAATTTGACGTATTCCAACGAACGCGTCGTCGGCGGTGAGCCAGTGGCAGACATCACCGCCCGCCATTCCGTGCTGAACGGCATCGAAGTCCCCCCCGATGTCGCGCCAAGCATGATTGATGAATTCCCGGTGTTCTTTGTGGCGGCCAGTATGGCGCAGGGGCGCACGATCACCAGCGGCCTCGACGAACTGCGCGTCAAGGAAAGCGACCGGTTGGCTTTGATGGCGGCTGGGCTGACGGCGATTGGTGCGAAGGTTGAAGAACGCGAGGATGGCTTGGTCATCAACGGCAGCGGCGGGGAGCCGTTAGAAGGCGGCGCAACCGTCGCCAGCGCACTCGACCACCGCATCGCGATGAGCTTCGCGGTCGCGGGTCAGCATTGCTATCATGGCTTGACGGTGGACGATGTGTCGCCGATTGCGACGAGTTTTCCGACTTTTGAGGCGATGTTGAATGACCTCGCTCAATAATTCATTGATTTTTTGCGTCGGTTCGGCTATATCCTTTTATGCGAATGTCAGGAAGTTCCTGCATCATGGCCCTCGACCGTTGCTGCGGTCGGGGGTCAACTCGTTTAGGGGAGCATGTTGCTGCACGCTCCCCCGTCCGTTGCCCTACTTAGTTCGCGCTACTTCTACGACTTTGAGTATCAAAGTCGTAGAAGCAAACAACGCTCCAAGTAAGAGGCAAATTTCTGCGAATGTCATATTTGCTCCTTACATGCGGCGAGATTGCCGCAGCACTGTTGTAGGCATGAAAATTAAGTATTTGAATCGATTATTTTTCCCTTTAGTAGCTAAACCATGATCATCGCCGTTGATGGCCCGACAGCCTCTGGCAAAGGCACGATCTCCAAGGCACTCGCCGCGCATTATGGCTTGCCGTTTTTGGATACGGGATTGCTCTATCGCGCGGTTGGGCAGCAGGTTTTAGCAAATGGCGGCAATGCCGATGTGGTGGCGGATGCGGTTGTGGCGTGTGACTTTCCTGACGCGCTGCTCGACGATCCAGTGTTGCGTAACGAGGAGATCGGCGGGCTAGCTAGCCGCGTATCGGTACATTCGGCAGTGCGTGCGGCGTTAAACCAGCGGCAGGTGGATTTTGCTAATCAGGCGGCCGGAGCGGTGCTTGATGGCCGCGATATTGGCACTGTTATTGCCCCGCATGCCGACGTGAAGCTGTTCATAACCGCGTCGGCTGAGGTGCGGGCGCACCGGCGGTATGAAGAGATGCTTTCGCGCGGGTTGGATGTCGATTTTGACAATATCCTTGCCGATATTCGGGCACGCGATAAACGCGATACGGGGCGGGCGGAAGCGCCGCTTAAACCGGCAGTGGATGCCATCTTGCTAGATACCGGCGATTTGACTATATGCGCAGCCGTTCAAGCCGCGATTGCTGCTGTGGAGGCTCGCCTCCGCGTATCATGAGTGGCGGGGCGCTGCGGGCCAACGATCCCGTCATGCTGAACCTGGTTCAGCATCCATTCCGCCTAAAAGACCAAAGGTCGAGACGGAGATATGGACCTTGAACCGCGTTCAGGGTGACGATAGTTTTGGCGCGTAAGCCTCATAAAACGAACGCTTTATTGCTATTCGGGCAATACGGCATTTCTGGTCAAAGACCATCGGAACCAACCGATTGGCCGGACAAAAAGTACGTGAAGGACTCTAACCCTATGGCAAGTTCGCCAACCCCGACCCGCAACGATTTTGAAGCGTTGCTCAACGAATCACTTGGTGGTGCAGAAGGTGGCTTTGAAGGCCGCGTTGTAAAAGGCACCGTTACCGCAATCGACAATGACCACGCGATGATCGACGTTGGCTTGAAATCCGAAGGCCGCGTTGCGCTTCGTGAATTCTCCATGCC
>JANOTI010000103.1:0-10302 GCA_031416255.1 Sphingomonadales bacterium
GGCGGCAGTGCACGGTCGCTTCCCAAGCATGAAGCTGTCAACAACAAGGTTGCTGTCCTTGCCGATCACCGACCCGTAACACCGCCTCGCGCAATGCCTGTGGCGGCTAATGATGTGGTCGAAATTCCATTCCATGGCAAAATTGCCGCAGGCCTTCCTATCGAAGCAATGGAGGGGCAGAATTCTCTGTCCGTGCCAATGGCGTTGTTGGGTGCAGGCGAACATTATGCTTTGGAAGTGTCAGGCGACTCTATGATCGAAGCGGGTATCTTTGATGGAGATTATGCGCTTATCCGGAAAACACAAACCGCCCGCGATGGCGAGATTGTTGTGGCACTGGTTCGCGGTGAAGAGGCAACGCTCAAATATCTGCGCCGTGAGGGCCAGAGAATACGGCTTGATCCAGCCAACAGCAGCTACGATCCGCAATATTATGATGCGCATGAAATTGAGGTTCAGGGGCGCTTGGCCGGACTGTTACGGCGCTATCACTGATCTTTCGGCTTAGAATGTTGAACGAAGGGGCGCTTTGGCGCCCTTTCTGTTTTGCCCAAATTCGACCAAGGCAAATGCGCGTTGGTTTGAGCGACGCTTTCTATCCGGCCTGATGTGAAATGGATCGCCAGACCGCCATGCTGTTCCAGAAACGCTCGGTCCACCTTCATCCAACGCGGCTTGCAGCTCCATGGCAGATAGCGCTCGCTTATCGCGATATCCACCCGTTTACAGGCAGCCGCAAGCTCCATCGACGGAACCAAATAGGACGTTCGGGTCGCCAAAACCGACCATTCACGCTTCGCCGACGTTATTGTGAAGATGCAAATATCAGGGCTGCATTTTGCCCCTTTCCATTGATCCATAGCAATGGGCTCAGCCTTTATCGCGGCATTTTCACTCAGCATAGACAGCGCATAATCACCAACTTGCGCGCGCAACAATACCATCGCACTTTCCTGATCGACCACAGCTACGTGGCGACCATCGCCTGTGATAAGGACATCCGGACGAGGGGCACAGGCGATTGCAAAAGCCCCCGCGATAAGGGGAACCACACCCCACAGCCGAAGCCTATCTCTAAATATTGCGAGCCATAAACCGCCGATAACGGTTAATCCAAACGCCCAACGCGGCATTGACGGCAGCAGCATTACCGATCCTGGTGCATCGCTAACGCTGTGCGCCAGAGCGATGATAACAGCGACGCCTTGGCCTGCCAGCCACCAGAAGATACCACCGACCCCCAAATAATCAGCCAGCAAAGCAAGCATTTGCAGCGGCATAACAAAGAATGTTGTCAACGGGATTGCGATGATGTTTGCAGCCGCCCCGTACAGTCCGCTTTTGTGAAAATGAAAAAGGGCGATGGGCGATAAGACCAACTCAATGGCTAAACCCGTCAACAACAACGACACTATTACCCGGCTCAACCGGAAAATTACTGGCTCATCCCGGTTCAGTGTCCACTTTCGAACCGAAGGCGATTCATGCAGCACAATGATCGTTGCCACTGCCGCAAAACTAAGCTGGAAACTCGGACCTGCCAACGCCTCAGGCCAAAACAGCAAAACAAGACAAGCGCCTGCCGCCAGCAACCGCAAAGACAAGGGTTCTCGACCAAAGGCAAGCGCGACCAATATCAAAAGCGAGGCAATACATGCCCGAATGGTTGGCACCTCCATTCCAGTGAGCAAAGTATAGCAAACGGCGATAACCGCAGCTCCGCCTGCTGCGGCAATGGGAATTCGTATCCGCAACGCAAGCCACGGAAACAATGCCAGAATCCGGCTAATCATAAGGAATGCGCCGCCGACGACAGCCGTCACGTGAAGGCCGCTTACTGACAATAGGTGCGCCATTCCGCTGTTGCGCAATGCTTCAGCGTCCGCTTGTGAAATGGCTCCTCTGGTTCCGACAAGCAACGCGGCTCCGACTGCACCTGTTCCATCCGGCATCGCAGTGCGGATATCCGCCGCCAGCTTTTCACGAAGGGCACCCCAAAAATTGGCTCCTCCAGGCGATGGGGTTATGACGATTGGCGGGGTTAGTGCGCTACCCGTCGCGCCTATGCCCAGAAACCAGGCTTGGCGGGCAAAATCGTATCCACCCGGCAATGCCGGCCCCGCAGGTGGCATCAACCGCGCTTTAACCTGAATGATCGAACCAGGTGAGATTGCATCCAGATGGTTTTCCAACGGCACATTTACGCGCACCAACGCTGGCAAACCATTGGCGCCGTCCGTGAATAAAACGTAACGAACTTTGCCGCGCGCAGAAATGTCTTCCACGCTTTCAACGCGGGCATTTATCGTTGATATACTTGGCTTTTCAAGCCTGTCCGACATTACTATCCGCGACTTCACCGCAATCGCCCCAAAGCCGAGGCAGAACAGCATTACCGCCCAGAATA
Source organism: Sphingomonadales bacterium (assembly GCA_031416255.1). Lineage (GTDB taxonomy): Bacteria > Pseudomonadota > Alphaproteobacteria > Sphingomonadales > Sphingomonadaceae > Sphingorhabdus_B. Next base: position 2,408 of record JANOTI010000103.1, read on the forward strand.
GCATTCTTGCCAGCCGAAATTGCACTCCAAGATAGGCCGCAATAAACAGGAAGCCCGATACCGAGCTGACGATTACAGGCCAGTTGTTCTCTCCGCCCAACTGCCAGCAAACAATGCCTGCCCCCAACCCAACCGGTACTAATAACGGCAGCTGATCTCTTTGGTTTTCCAGTGCATCTTCGACAGCCGAAAGCGATGCGAACGATCTGCTTTCATCCGCTTGACGCGCCGCGTAAAACTGCGCAAGGAAGCCGCGTGCAATTGAGCTTTGGGGTATCGTAATCGCGCTCCCCATCCTTGTTGATACAATGGTCTCCCGGCCAATAGCCTGAATTGATTCTGCCGAAAACAAAAACAAGGCAGTCGATGGGCTTTTGGTGCAAATATCCCGGCGCCCCCGGCCCAAATGCAAGTGGAATGTGAATATGGCGGACAAAGCTGCAACTCTGACGATTGGCGATCAGGCAATCGAACTACCGATTTTTTCCGGAACTGTCGGACCTGATGTTATCGATATTCGTAAGCTGTATGCGCAAACGGATCGTTTTACTTTCGATCCAGGATTCACATCTACTGCTAGCTGCGAATCACAGCTGACTTATATTGATGGTGACGAGGGCGTACTTTTGCATCGCGGCTATTCGATTGAACAGCTGTCTGAAGATTCCAGCTTTATGGAAGTGTCCTATTTGCTGTTGAACGGAGAACTGCCGTCAAAAGCTGAACTGGAAGAATTCAGCTATACGATTTCGCGGCATACGATGCTGCACGAACAACTGGCCACTTTTTATCGTGGCTTTCGCCGCGACGCGCATCCGATGGCGATCATGTGCGGTGTTGTCGGCGCGCTTTCTGCATTTTACCACGACTCGACCGACATTGCCGACCCGCATCAGCGCAAAATTGCCAGCCACCGGCTCATCGCGAAAATGCCAACGATTGCTGCGATGGCGTATAAATATTCTGTCGGACAGCCGTTCATCTATCCTGATAACAGCCTGTCTTACACCGGTAATTTCCTTCGTATGATGTTTGCTGTCCCTGCCGAAGCCTATGAAGTAAACCCGATTGTCGAGCAGGCATTGGATCGGATCTTCATTCTTCATGCCGACCATGAACAGAATGCCTCGACATCGACTGTGCGTTTGGCCGGTTCATCGGGCGCAAATCCGTTTGCGTGCATTGCTGCCGGTATCGCTTGTCTGTGGGGACCGGCGCACGGCGGAGCGAACGAAGCTGCGTTGAACATGCTGCGTGAAATTGGTACTCCCGACAAAATTCCGCATTATATTGCTCGGGCAAAGGATAAGAACGATCCGTTCCGCCTGATGGGCTTTGGTCACCGTGTTTACAAAAACTATGATCCGCGCGCGACTGTGATGCAAAAAACGGTCCGCGAAGTTCTCGCTGCGCTTAAGGTAAACGATCCCATTTTCGAAGTGGCTATGCAGCTTGAAGAAATGGCGCTGAGCGATCCCTATTTCATCGAGAAAAAACTGTTCCCGAATGTCGATTTCTATTCGGGTATCATATTGTCTGCCATTGGTTTTCCAACCACGATGTTCACAGTTCTGTTTGCGCTCGCGCGTACCGTTGGGTGGGTCGCGCAATGGAATGAAATGATATCGGATCCCGGCCAGAAAATCGGGCGCCCGCGTCAGCTCTATACGGGCCCTGAACAGCGTGATTATGTGGACCTTAGCAAGCGTTAACGCGCTGGAAGAGTAAGCTGGAACGAGGCGCCACCAGCGGTGGCGTCTGTGACTATTAAGTCCCCTCCCATAGCACGCGCAAGTTTGCGGGAGATAAACAGCCCCAATCCGCTGCCGCCATCGCCGCTACGACCAAGGCGTTCAAATTTTTCGAACACGCGCGCTCTGTCGGCGATGGGAACACCTTGCCCTTCATCTTCGACGCAGATCGATACAAAATCGGCCTGTTTTTCGATCACTATTGTTACGGTGCTGCCGCCCGGTGCATAGCGAACTGCGTTTCCGACAAGGTTAAGCAAAATCTGCAATACGCGGCGGAACTCGCCAATGGCCGGAACAGCATGTGTCTCATCGGGCAGCACCAGCGAGATACCGTGGTCAGACGCCTTAAGCGCCAATAGCCCACCCACGCGGCGCGCTATGTCACCCAGTTCGATGCGGTCGCGTGCAACGGAAAAGTCGGGACGATCAATAGCATCCAGATCCTCCATATCCGACACCAATTCCGTAAGGTGCCGCGCAGCATTGGCGATATCCAGCGCATATTCGGCATAGTTGTCTCGCAACGGCCCATGGACAAGGCTGCCAATCGTTTCGGCATTGGCGACGATGCGATCCAGTGGCTGCTTTAACACTGACGCTAATTGCTTGCTCATCGGCAAATCAGACGTTGCAGCCGCGGGTTTGGCAACAAGTGGAAGCGGCTGAATTTCGCGCAACACACCTGCGTGGCCCAAAAAGCGGCTATCGGCTGCATATTGCGGAGTCAAATCAATCAGGTATTTCGCAGATCGGCCGACAACAGCGACCGGAGCCTGCATGATCGGGAGCTTTTCCGTTAAGGCTTCCAATATCGGTATGCGCCCGTTTTCGTCGGTTTGGACTACAAACACTGTTCCAAAATGTTGCCCGATGCAATCATGGGGCAAGCTAGATGGCAGGCGAACTATGCGGTGTTCGGTATCAATCAGGATTTCGGCACTGGTTGCAACCGACAGATCGACACTTTCAAGTCGCTCTGAACGGTTGATATTGGAAACAATATCGCGCCAACCCGTTATCAATAGGTCTGCATAGTCTACATTGGGCGTCGCCTCGACCCATAGCTCAACATCATTGTCTTCGTCCGCGGCCCTAACAGGGCGTTCGACGCGCATTGCTGTGCGCAAAGACAACGCGGCCAAAATCGCTAAACCTGGGATAGCAATCGGTCCGTTTTCGTTTCCACCAGCCAAAGCATGAAGGCGCCAAACCGGCGGATCGGCAGACACAAGCTCTCCATTGCTAGAAACGCGCACCTTGATTGGCACCGATAGGAATGATGCAAAGTCGTTCATAGCCTAAAATTTTCACGCCATGTTTCAATCGCAACGCGGGCCTCAATCGGATCAAGCGCCAAATACGCATCGCGGATGTCAGGCATATCCGAATTGCCGAAAGCACTGCGCAGAGCAATGACGATCTCTAAGGCAGTATCGGTTTCGGTTTCCTGCCCTTTAAGCAGCAGTAAAAGCGGGGCAACATGCCCGCCGCCGATCAGGCGCAGAATAAAATCGCATCCCAAATCATAATCCCTGTCCATCCACGCGACGAACAACAGCAACCCAGAACTTCTTGGGTCCCTCATCGAAACACGGTATTCAGGCCCAAGGAAAAATACGACTTTGCGGGCAATTGCTAAGGGATTGAGGTCATTGTGGTGTTCGGCCAGCAAAGCGTTTGCGGCGTTTGACAATGTGTCGGCGTCTGCAGCCTGACATTCGAGCAAAGCAGCCACGACGCGCCAACATAAAAGGTGCAGCAGCTCGCTGTCCAAGCGATGATAGAGAATGGCATCGTCCGTTGCCGCAACATGTTCTGCGTGCAGCAATGTTCGCGCAATTGCGGCCAAACGTTCATTGCTGTGCCCCAACAGAACGACCGGTAGCTGATTGAGTACAGATGACTTTACCACCGATTGCAGTGCGTTTTGCAATTTGTCTTCTGCGATCCTTGATAGGGCAAAATCCACCAGCGCGCCTTCACGCAACAGTCCGGATTCAGAAAGCATATTCCAACTTTGATGCTGTTCAGGCCCGGATTTCAGCAGAGCCCGCTCAATCCCCAGAGTAAGCGATTTCAATTTCAGCTTTACCCGGCTTTGCAGCAATTCTGAGGGTGCCGAACCGCTGTGCGGAAACAGCGCAGCAAGCAGGTCATCGCGCAGCGCTTGCGCTGCACGAACCTGGCCAGTCGCCATAGCCACACAATTATCAGGGTTTGCGCTACCCAATCCGGTTTCCCGCTCTATCAGTTACAGTCAGGCCGAAAATATAGGCATTCAGGGTTAATTTGGCTTTAAGTTTAATCGACTGCTTTGCTGGTCCTATTTTGTCGGAACAGGCGCACTAAAAGGCGCCCTATTTCAAGCAAAATTAACACCTTAACGACCAATCCGGTTGCTTCGATAAATGCACCCAACAACACACAGGCCGCAATGCCGAGTGGTGACAGAAAACCGTAGCCATCCTGGTTACTACTCTTGGCATGCAAAGTTGACAAACCGGCTACAGAAAAGGCCAAAAAAGCAGCATCAAATGGCTTTAATTCCGATACGTTCAACACCGCTGCCAATGCGATCGCCATAACCAACCAACCGGCTGCCCCAATCCAATCCGACTGTCCCGTTTGGTATTCGACAACACGAATTGCATTACGCATAACCGCCGAAAATATAGCGACAATTGCAATAAGAGTTGATGCTACTGCGAAATTTGAAAACGCCAGCAAACACGAAAGCGATGCTAATACGGGAAACAGCCAATGTGATAAAGTACGCCCCCAAGGAACCGACCAGACCGCTGGCAGAAATTTTTCCAAAGGATAAGACATCAATTTTGATTCAAAGGTGACCGTCCGCCCAAACGGGCCGCCAGAAACCACAGCGTGCGCAGCAGCAAGATCCTCCATCGTTACCAGCTTGCGAATGTTGCCGTTTTGAATGTCTGCCTGCCGCACAGGTGAAAGCGCAACAGCATCTTGTACCGCTTGACGCAACAATGCCGACGCCATGTCCCAGCCTTCGGGCATGTGAGACAAAGCCACAAGTGTATGCCGTTCCAGGATAGCCACACCAGCCCAACGATTATTCAGGTCTATCCGTTCAAAGATCTGGTTTTCAACGCGCTCTTCGACCGCCGCGACAAGTGGCCGATTTTTTGACAGCAGCTGATGAACGAATGCAGGAGCATGCAGCGTATCCGCTCGCACAATCAATGCGCGCGTTCGTTGATCCATATATTCTGCCATAGAGGCAGGATCGCGAACGAATTGCACGTCGATACCCTCTTTGCTGGCGGCGTCACGATACGCGAGCAAAGCGCCTGGCACCGTATCAACGCCAATATAGAATTTAGAAATCCCTAGTTTTTCCAACCCTTTGATAAAATGGTGGATCATCGGCTGTCCGAATAATGGCGTTAAAGGGGTAATCGCTTCGCTGTTTTGCTGAGCAACTTCTCCCACACACAAAAGTGCAATTATTTCGAAGTCTTCTTGGGTGTTTGCATTAATCATCAACGCATAAACTAAGGACCGTCCAGCGTTTATTCCAGCGAAAAGCGCCTCACCGATCTAATCGATCCGTGCTTGCCTAATTTCGTCAAGCGTAGCACCCAGTCGCCGCAAAATCACCGGATCTCCCGGAGCGCCTTCGACAGCTTCATCGGCAAGCGCCAGCAATTCAACAGCCTCAAAACTTGCTGCCAAGCCTTTGAGCCGCAAACAGCTGTATTGCCAGTTAGCGTCACATCGAGAGCGCGACATTAGGTCAATTTGGCGGTGTGCGCTTTCCACAAACGCCTGACGCAATTCGCGGATCAGCGCAGCATCTTCGCCTGCTGCGGCATGTAAAGCAGTGTTAAGGGCACCATAATCCATCGACATAGGATTTGAACTAGCATTGGCATGATTAACTTTGCGTTTCGCTTTTCGAAAATTATGGTAAACACCAAGTATGGTGGGGCATTCAAAAATCGTAGAAATCAGCCGCAATGTGCCGTTACGAGATGAGACAGCTTTTGCAGATGAGGCCGAACAGGACATGATAACAGCGATCAAACGCGACGATGAGGAAACGTTTTCTTCCCAGGAACCTATCGGTTCAGACAGCTATGACACCAGTTATCAGCACAGCTGGGACGAAGACGCTGAGCCTGTGCAGCGCCGCTGGGGTGTGATCTTTGCAGGCACGATGCTCATACTTCTTTTTTTGACGTGGACCGGGTTTTGGGGTTGGGCCAATCAAACTGAATTGTTGAGCGTTCGAAATCCGGCAAGGATCGTCGAATTGGTTGGCCTCTGGGCTATCCCTGTTACGCTCATTGCGCTTTGCTGGCTGCTCGCCATGCGTTTAAGTACGACCGAGGCGCGCCGATTTGGCGACGTTGCAACATTGCTTCGGACGGAAAGTGTTGCATTGGAAACCCGGATTAAAACGATAAACGGCGAGATTTCTCTTGCCCGTTCATTTTTGGCCGAAAACGCACGCGAACTTGAATCCGTTGGTCGCGCGTCTGCCGCAAAATTGACTGAAGCGGCAGAGCAGCTAGTCGTCGCACTGTCCGATTCAGATCTAAAAGCACAAATGCTGGAAAACGTTAGCTCGGCAGCGGTCAATAATGTTGAATTGCTGCGCAACCATTTGCCTGTCGTGACCAGTGCCGCAAAGGACGCAACCAATCAGATCGGGAACGCTGGCAACATCGCGACACAGCAAATCCAAAGCCTCATTGCATCGTTGCGGATGATGGACGAAATGATCGTCGCAACGTCGTCAACGATGAATGATCTGGAACAAAAAACCGCAGAGACCAGCCAAAAAATTGGTACTGCGGCAAATGACGCGGCCACTGTGTTGGACAACAGCACGAGCCAAAGCCAAGCGCGTACGTTGAATATTCTGGCCAAATTACAGACTGAAACTGCGCAGGTTGAACAGCGAATTGGCGAAGCTGCGGAAAATATTAGCGCCTTGGGCGAAGGCAGCAGCGCGCAGTTGACGGACAATATTGCTAAGCTGCAAACAGCATTGCGTGAAGTTGACACAGCGACGCGGGAACAGGATGTACGCATCAACGACATTGTGTCGCGGATTGATGCATCGTTGGATGGTTCTGCTCAACAATTGGCTACAATCAATCTAGATGCCCAATCCCGCCTTCAAACCCTGGTTACCAGCGTCGGCGCTGCGATCACAAACTGCGATAACCAACTAAGCGCTATTGATACCAATGCGACAGACCGCATTGCAAAACTCGCATTTGCAATCAACGCTTTGTCGGAAAGCAGCGGTGATCTTGGGGTGAATTTGGCTGCTAATGAACAGCGTGCATCAACCGTGTTGAGCGAAACTGATAAGCTGCTTTCTAAACTGGGCGATATTTCGCAGGAGCTAGGTGGCGAAATTCCAGCAACGTTCCGTCAGTTGCAGCAACATTTAAATGTTAACGCACAAGCTGTCACATTACTGCGCGCAGAAACCGCTGGCCTTGACGATCAAGCGCTGGATTTGACTGCAAAGTTGGGCGCGCTCAATTCGGTGCTTGAAACACAAAAAAGCTCGGTTGATGCGTTGTTAAATATCAGCGCGTCTGCCTTGGTCGAACGGCAAGGCGAAATCGACGCCCTAACTTCATCTTTGAAAACCACTCATAGCCTGATTGATGAAGTTTCAGTCAAAGCCGAAGAGCAATTAAGCGGATCCTTGAGCCGTGTTGCCGATGCAGCCCATGATGCAGCCGTGCGAAGCAAAGCCATTGTCGAAAACGAGTTCGCCGAAATTGGCGCACGCTTGACCGAACAGAACCGCGCCTTGCTGGCAGGCGCAATCGACGCGCAATTGGCGGAAATGGGCTCAGCGGTAAAGGTTGCTATTGATCGCAACATCCGCCTTTCCGAAGATGCGACGCAGCGCGTTACGGCCCAATTGCAGTCCGTGAATGAGCTAACCATCAATTTGGAAAAGCGCGCTGCAGTTGCGCGGGAACAATTTGGCGGCATTGACGATGAAGCCTTTGCCCGCCGGATTGCGCTGCTTACGGAATCGTTGAACTCTGCTGCAATCGACGTTGCAAAAATCCTGTCGAACGAAGTTACAGACACGTCATGGGCCGCTTATTTGAAAGGCGATCGGGGCGTGTTTAC
>JANOTI010000104.1:0-15928 GCA_031416255.1 Sphingomonadales bacterium
AACAGCCGTGCTGTCCGAACAGCCTCCAGCGAACAAGTTCGCCGCCCCCTAAACCGCGACGGCATGGATCAATGGAAACCCTATGAAGACTGGCTGGGACCGCTGAAAGCTGCGCTGGGACCGCTTTGGAGCAACTATCCAGACGTTTTCAACAGACCATAGCCTTGGATTTCGCGTGATCCAAATCACGCAACCCCTAATCTGATCGGCCTAATATTCCCGACAACAGGATGATGTTTAGGGGGTATCATGAACATTCGCATAGCTATGGCTGTGAGCGCAGCGTTGATTGTCACTTCAACTCCGGCGCAGGCAAAGCCTAAGAAAACAGGCACTCAAGCAACAGAGCTCGATCCGACTGGGCGCGGCGCGATTTCCGGAATCGGAATTGAATCGCGCGATATCGACGCTATGGCCGATATGGTTTTTCGCGACATTATGGGTCGCCAGGATATTATGAACCGCGACACAGCGCCGCGCATCATCCTCGACAATTCCGAATTCAGGAATGAAAGCTCGCAACGGATCAACTCCAAATTGATGACGGACACGCTGCGCGCGTCGCTTAACCGCACAGCCGCAGGCAAAGTGCGATTCATCAATCGCCAGAATATGGCGCGCATTCAGGAAGAACGCGAGCTGAAGCGCACAGGTGTGGCCGACACTGGTACAACCGGCCTAACCAGAGGCGTGTCGGGTGCAGATTTCTTCCTCGCCGCCACAATGACCTCGCTCGATTCGCGCGATGGCAAATCCGGTATCCAGCAACGCCGCACGCAGATCGTATTCGAGCTGATCGACGTCGAAACAGGCGACATCGTCTATACCAGCGAGCCTTATGTTACACTTCGCGCCGCAGGAGAGGACGTTATTTACCGTTAATTTTCATATAATAAGGGGGAAATACCATGGCTGCGACCCGTCAAAAATTCACCACAACTGTTGCAATGATTGCCATGTTGGCACCTGCAATGCCCATCGTCGCACAAGATGTGCCGTCGGTTACGACAGAGGTGGCCGCCGCTGCACCGCTCGACCCGGCTGCAGAAAAGGCGCGAATCAAGGCCGAAGAAAAAGCAGTGAAAGATGCCGCGAAAGTGGAGAAAAAGCGGATGGATACTCTGCGCCGCCAATATGGCGAAGGCCCCTATCCAGACGAAATCGATGCCTATTTAGCAAACAAACCCGAAGGCCTAAAGCCGCTGTATAAGACACTTTTTACAGGTGGAGAGCGCAACGCGGTGCTGGGCTACCAGCGTCTTGGCCTTGCAGCGATGGAACAAGGGCATTGGGACGATGCCGAACGTGCATTTGACGGTGCCTTACTGCGGATTGAATCCTTTTACGGCAAAGACAAAGCAGCATCAATGGCGCGCTCAACCTTCCGCAAAGAAGCCAATAAGGATTTCAAAGGCGAGCCATATGAACGCGCCATGGCCTTTTATTATCGCGGTTTATTATATCTGCGTTCAGGCGATTATGACAATGCCCGCGCCAGTTTCAAACAAGCGGAATACCAAGATACCGTGTCCGAGGACGAGGAGTTTCAAGGCGACTTTGCCGTGATGAATTACCTCACCGGTTGGACTTACCACTGTCAAAAAGATGCAAATTCGGCATCGGAGCAGTTCGCAATCGCGATGAAGGCACAACCAACACTGCTAGCGCCGGCTGCCACCGACGACATGCTGATGATCGCCGAGCTAGGTCGTGGTCCGGTGAAAGCCCGCGACGGCGCTTCGTCAGAAAAAATGATCTTCACCGCTACTGATTTCTACCCAGAGAACGACGCGCATTTTGTAATACCGGGACGCCAGCCAATACCCGCTTTGGTTGCCAGTAGCGTAAATTTTCAGGCAACAACGCGCGGTGGGCGCGCCATTGACGGGATTTTGCAAGGCAAAGCGAACTTTAAACAGACGACAGGCACAATTGGCGATGTCGCAACGCAAATGTCTCTCAGTTCACTGCAGTCGGGTAATTTCAGCAGCGGAACGATGGGTCTTGCCGCTGCCGGTGCAATATTTTCAATGTTTGCAGCAGCCGCAAAAACCGAAGCGGACATTCGCGGATGGGACGGGCTGCCCGACAAAATCACATTGGCAACCGGCAAAACGGGAAAGACATCTGTTGAACCCAAGGTGACGTTTATGAACGGAGCTTCGCCGGTTCGCGAAGGGCAAAAACCGATGATGGTTGCAGACACCGATAAATGCGGTGTTTCATGGTCGCGATCACAAGATGTGCAGGCGTTGTCGGCTGAAACGCCAGGTGAGGACCTTAATCTTGTTCGTTCGCTATCAAAGCGCAAAGATCAGCAACTGCGCGACAAAGCATTCCGCAACGCGCTGACCGCAAACTAAAGGAAAGAACCCGTCATGAAAAAATATCTTCTTCTGGGGCTTCTCCCTTTGGCTTTTGCGGCCACCATCAGCGACGCTCGTGAAAATCGACTGGTGAAATGCAAAATCAGCGCGGCCCGCGCCGATCAGGGTCAAGGCGGCCCTGCGCTGGTTGCAAATGTTCCGCGATCCATGACCCCAATCAGCCTCAACGCTGTCCAGATGACGGACAAAACATTGCGCAAGAAAATGGTCGTCGAAGCGCTTTTCGCTATGCGTACCGAGAATAACAACATCGAAGTGGTCACCCGCTTTGTGAACTGCACCAACAATGATTTGGTCGTTCAAGCGCGTGCCAGCTTCATGGACAAAAACCAGATGCCGACGGAAAAGACTTCGGTCTGGCGGAATGTCCATGTGCCTGCACGGGCAACGGGAGTTTTTCAGGAACGTTCGATTGGCGGTACTGACGTCGAAGCGTTTCTGGTCGAGATCCGGAACGGGAATTGAAGTCAACACGGCCGAATGGCTTTGCCTCGGCTGCGTTCAAATGAACGGGGGACACGCAGATGCGCTTATTAAAAATCGCACCATATTTTGCCGCTATTTTTGTCATTGCTCCGGCCAATGCCCAGTACCGCGACGGCCAACCTGAAGTTTTGGACCCGCCCGCACGCCAGGCGGATGCGGAGACTGTGGCGGCGGCGAACTTTGCTCCAGCCTATCGAAAGGCTGGAAATCCGCGCATCGTCATATTCTGGAACCGTCATTTCGACGACGAAGTTTCGTCAAACTATCGTACGACGACCGAGTATGAAGAGCATAACGACGGCAACGGAAACCTTTACGGCCGGAGCAGTACCGGAGATGAACGCAAAACGTCGAAACGCAGCGATCTGGTTGACGAACCCGTTGATTGGGAGATGGAAGGTGCGTTCAATTCAGCCTTAACGGGTTCTGGTGCGCGCCTTGTTGATCGGGCGTCGATTATGCGCACACAGGGCGAGGCCGACGGTGCAGAGGAACGCGCCAATGTACAGGGCGTCGAAACGCGCGCTGTAACTGGAAAAGCCGACATCACGGTTGAGATATTGAGCACCTTTGACAGCCGGTCCAGCAAAGGCATTACCTACCGCGTTGTGGCGCGCGATGTGCGCAGCGCGTCGATCCTTGCAGACTTCACAACATCAGGTACACCGCCAACACCGAGGATGGGGCTAGTTGCAGGACCAGACGGTTTTGAACGTGCAAAACCTCCAGTTCCGGGCCCGGATGATTATGGCCGCCAATTGGCTGTGGAGCTTATGCAGGCACTGACACGCAAGTGGCGATGAGCTGGACACGCAACATCGTTGCGAATTTGCCACAGGGCGCGGCATAAATGACACTTTAGTCATGCAAAAACCGGAAATTGATTGCAAGAAGCCATCGATTATGAGTCTATCCATAGGATAAATCACAAGGAGGTGGCGCAATGCGCGTTTCGAAAACTACCAATTCTGTTCGCCTATCGATGGCGGTGCTTTTGGCATCGTCGGCTATGTCGCTGTCCATGCCCGCTATGGCGCAAGACGCCGAGGACGAAGCACTCGAAGAAGGCGGCATTATCGTTACGGCAAACAAGCGCGAGCAGAATTTGCAGGATGTGCCTGCTGCTGTCACCGCGCTGGGCAATGAGGCGCTTGACCAGTTGCAGGTCAACGAATTGCAAGATGTCGTAAAGTATCTGCCTTCTGTGACCATTCAACAAGGTGCGCCCGGGTTCGCGCAAGTATATTTCCGCGGCGTAGCATCAGGCGAAAACGCCAACCACTCCGCATCATTGCCAACCGTTGGCACCTATCTTGACGAAATGCCGATCACGACGATTCAGGGCGCGCTTGACCTTCACTCCTATGACCTGGCTCGCGTCGAGGCACTCGCAGGGCCTCAAGGCACGCTTTATGGTGCAAGCTCGATGGCGGGTACGTTGAAGCTGATAACCAACCAGCCTGATACGTCTGGGTTTTACGGTTCTGCCGGGCTCGAGCTGAACAATGTATCGCACGGTGATTTCGGTGGCGTTGCTGAAGGTTTCGTCAACGCACCTATAAGCGAAAATGCCGCTGTACGCGTTGTCGGCTGGTATCGCCGCGATGGTGGTTACATCGACAATATCGCTGGCAGCCGGACCTACGCAACCTCAGGCATTACCCGCAACAACGCAGCCTATGTTGAAGACGATTACAATGATGTTGAAACCTATGGTGCACGCGTTGCACTTGGCATCGACCTCAATGAAAGCTGGACCATTAAACCCATGGTCATGGGCCAAGTTCAAAAAGCGGGCGGTAGCTTTGCACAGGAACGGTCTGGCCAGACAACCGGCAGCCTGCAAACCGTTCAGTATGAAGCTGAAGGAAGCAAGGATCGCTGGATCTCGGGTGCGCTAACGGTTGAAGGTAAGCTCGGCAATTGGGATGTGACGTTGACCGGTGGTCATCTCCGCCGCAAGACGGAAACCGAAAGCGACTATTCAGACTATAGCTATTTCTACGACGCACTGAACGGTTATGGCGCATACTGGTATGACAATGCGGGCAACCCGGTTGACCCCACACAGTATATTCAGGGCGTTGACCGCTATAACAAAAGCTATGCCGAATTCCGCGTATCATCACCAGCGGATGCGCCGTTGCGCTTTATTGGTGGCCTGTTCTACCAGCGGCAGGCGCACAATATCGAACAGAACTACATCATCAACAATATCGCTGATTCCATCACTGTTCCTGGCACTGACAGTAATATCTGGCTGACCAAACAACAGCGTACGGACCGGGATTATGCGGCGTTTGGCGAAGTTTCGTTCGACGTGACCGATAAGCTGACCCTCACAGGCGGAGCACGGTTGTACAAGTTTGATAACTCGCTGTTCGGCTTTTTCGGTTTTGCACGCGGCTATTCGGGCAACACAGGTGTGGCGCGTTGCATCACCACCACGGGGCAAGAATTCCGCGACAATCCTGGCGGCACTTTTGCAACGCCGATCTTGAACGGTGCGCCTTGCACCAATGTGAACAAATCGACATCGTCAACCGATGCGATTTTCAAAATGAACGCTACGTATAAGTTCAGCGACGATGCATTGGTTTACGCCACCTGGTCACGCGGCTTCCGCCCGGGTGGCATCAACCGTCGCGGCACATTGCCGCCTTATGGTCCGGATCAGCTAGACAATTATGAGCTGGGCTGGAAATTGGGATCGGGTGGATTCCGCTTTAACGGTGCTATCTATCAAGAAGACTGGAACAACATCCAGCTATCGTTCCTAGGGGCAAATGGCCTGACCGAAATCCGTAATGCTGGCGTCGCTCGTATTCGCGGCTTTGAATCGGAAATCGGCTATAACACTGGCGGTTTCTCCTTTAGCACCGGCTTTAGTTATAATGACTCGCAAATTCTGGAGGATTTCTGCCGGATCGCTAACGCAACATTTGATTGCACGACGCCCGTCGGCAACGCGACTTTGGCAACCGCCGGTTCACGCCTGCCGGTAACGCCAAAGTTTAAAGGCAATGCTCTGGTCCGCTATGAATTCCCGATGGGCAGTTGGGACGGACATTTCCAGTTTGCTGCCAACCGCACCAGCGGCAGGAAAAGCGACCTTCGCCCTGTGCAGAACGCAATCAAGGGCAACCTTGACGGCTACACCACCGCCGATTTCAGCGTCGGAATGAAAAGCGATGCATGGGCAGTCGAGGCCTATGTCACCAACCTGTTCGACACACGCGGCGTCGTGAACACTGGCGTACAGTGCCTTGAAACGGTCTGCGGTACAGGCGTGACCGGCGCAACACCAACGGGCGGTGCGTTTTACGATACAATCATCAAACCACGGATCATCGGGCTGAAATTCAGCCGCGATTTCTAAACAGTTTCGTCGCAAGACGGGAGGGGAGGAAGCCGGGTCCGAAAGGGTCCGGCTTTTTCCGTTTTAGGCCTAACGCCAGCGCCCCAGGAAACGATTGTCGGCGATCACTTCGCGCGCGCAGTTATGCCCCGGTGCACCTGTGACTCCGCCGCCGGGATGGCTGCCCGCACCGCACATATACAGTCCCTTAAACGGTCCGCGATAGGCGCCATGGCCCAATACCGGCCTTGCAGCCCAAAGCTGATCGAGGCTCATATTACCGTGCATAATGTCGCCGCTGGCAAGACCAAATTTGCGCTCCAGGCCTTTGGGGCTGAGGACTTGTCGGCCCAAGATTGAGGCGCGGAAGCCCGGCGCATGCGCCTCGACTGTGTCGATGATACAATCGGCCGCCGCGCCCTCTTCGGCATCCCAGTCTCTACTGTCTGGCAGTTCGGGCGCGAATTGTTGGCAGAACAGGCTGGCAACGTGCTGGCCTTCGGGTGCAAGGCTATCGTCGATCACTGACGGAATTAGCATCTCAACGATGGGCTTCTTCGACCAGCCATAGCGTTTGGCATCGAGAAACGCCTCATCCATATAATCGAGCGTTGGCGCAAGGATGATGCCTGATTGGTGGTGCTCGCCGGGTTCGGGCAGGCACGTAAACTTGGGCAGTTCGGACAAAGCCACATTCATGCGGAACGTGCCGCTGCCAGCCTTGAAGCCCCGGACGCGGCGCTTAAATTCAGGCTTCAAATCGCTGTCGTCAAACATGCGTTCGTACAGAATTTTGGGGCCAACATTGGCAATGATGCGGTCTGCCGCGATTTCTTCGCCACTTTCCAGCCGCACGCCCGCAACTTTGCCTCCATCGACCAGCACCCTCGATACAGGAGCCTCTAGGCTAATCTCTACGCCAAGCTGTCCGCACACCTTGGCCATGATTTGCGTGATCGCACCCATGCCGCCTATTGCATGGCCCCAAGCGCCCTTTTTGCCGTTCACTTCGCCAAAGACGTGGTGCAGCAAGACATAAGCACTGCCCGGCGTATCAGGCGAAGCATAATTGCCAACCACCGCGTCAAAGCCGAACGCCGCCTTCACCGCTTCGCTTTCGAACCAGCTATCGAGCAATGTGCGTGCCGATTTGGTGAACAAGTCGAGCACGTCACGCTGCCGTTCGATCGGCAGGCCAGCTAGTTTGCGACCCTGAAGAGCGCCGTCGATCAACGTCTTTACGCCGTCGCCAACATTGGGCGGCGATTTCATCGCAAGGTCGCGCAGAACATCGGCCACAACCTCTAGGCTGTCATAATATTCGGGCAGAACTGCTGCGTCATGTTTGGAAAAGCGTGCAAATTCGGCTTGGGTGCGTTCAAGGCCACCGCCGAGCTTCAAATATCCTCCGTCTTCCTGGGGCAAGAAATTGCTGATCGGCCGCTCGATCACGCGATAGCCGTGATCGGCCAATTTCATATCGGCGATGACTTTGGGTTGCAGCAGGCTAACGGTATAGCTCGCCACAGAGTTGCGGAAACCGGGGTGGAATTCTTCGGTCACCGCCGCGCCACCGACAACATCGCGGCGTTCCACGATGCGGACCTTCAGGCCCGCCTTTGCAAGATAGAACGCACAGACAAGGCCGTTATGGCCGCCGCCGATAATGATGGCATCATATTTTTTGGTCATGTTTTGCTCCAGCCCGGATTGGGGCGATGTTCGAGTTTTGCCTCGGTGATAAGTTTGCGGACATGCGCGCAAAAGCCTTTGAGGCAGGCTTCCTTGTCCGACAGCGGCCCCATCGAGAAAGACCGACTTGCCATGCCTTGCTGCACGCGGGTTATCAGCACGGTGTCCTCGGCATTCACCTGACGATTGATCCGCCAGTTTAAGTACCGTGCAGCACGCATTTCGCGCCTGCTATCGGGCAACACATAGCTAATCTCGCGAATCACGCAGCTGGTCGGGCCGGTGGGCAACCATTGCATGAAGTCCACCTGATCGGGATAGATGTCGAATGCGACCGAAGGCCAAAGCTTGAAATACAGCCAACGACGCTGGTTCGCTTCGGGCAGATGCGGCACGGGCGGCAACAGTTTCTGATACATGCGTTCGGACCAGTTTACCGAAGGTCGCTCGACCAAATCGCCCCACATCCGGTCGACATGCGGCTCCGCCTCAACACCATAGCTTTTGCCGAACAGCCGCGTCAGCCCGGGATGCGCGACGGCTATGTGCAGCCCGTCGGAATAGTTATCGCCGACATTCTTCCAGTTCACTTCGCGTTTGCGCATGGTGACGCGGCCAAGGGCTTTTAGCTCCTCAAACCGGTATGGTGCGATTTGGTCTTCATACGGCGCCATCATGTCAGCAACGGACGGGCCGCCGCTTTCGAGCCGTACAAAGATAAAGCCCTGCCAGATTTCCATATCGACAGCGACAAGGCCGGCCTTGGATTTATCGAGTGTCGGGTAGGAGGCGCTGTCCGGAACGCCGGTTAGCCTGCCGTCCAAATCATAAGTCCACGCGTGGTACGGGCAGACGAGTTTCTTTGCACAACCGCTGGAGCCATCCACAAGCCGCGAGCCGCGGTGGCGGCAAACGTTGGTGAAAGCGCGCAGCTTTTGGTCAACGCCGCGCACAACGATGACGCTTTCGCCGATATAATCGAGGCTGTGCCAATCGCCGGTATTCGAGACATCACTGACGTGACAAACCACTTGCCAGCCGGGGCGGAAAATCCGATCGTTTTCAAGCGTGGCAAATTCGGGATCGGAATAGGTCCATGCCGGTAGGCTCCAGCCGTCGAGTGAGTCTTTATCGTCTTTGATAGTGTGCAGACTTGCCATGATTCCTTCATTGCTATACAAACGTATAACAATATGCAAGTCGCTCGTTCATCCTTTACCCGCGAGAGTGCGGACACACGGCGCGATGCGTTGATCGCGGCTTGCGCCGCATCGCTTGCCGAGAACGGCGTGCAAGGCACATCGGTACGGGCGATCTGCACAGCTGCCGGTGTCTCGCCCGGGCTGTTGCGGCATTATTTTGACGGCATTGATGCGTTGATCGCCGCGACCTATCGCTGGACCGGAGAGCGGGTGCAAACTGCATTGTCGGATGCGATCGCCAAAGCCCCGCCAATCCCGCGCGCGCGTTTGCTTGCCTATCTGAGCGCGAGCTTTGCCGCGCCGATTGCCGATCCTGAACTGCTGGCGACATGGCTGGCCTTTTGGGCACTGACTAAGACCGACCCGCAAATCGCCGCCTTACACAGCCAAATTTACCGCGACTATCGTGCCGATCTGGAGGCGCTGCTAAAGGCTTGCCAGCCAGGGGATCACCGATTGACCGCCATAGCGCTGACCGCATTGGTCGATGGCCTGTGGCTTGAGCTCAGCCTTGGAAACGCGCCCTTTACCCGCGACGAAGCTGAACATTTGGTCGAAAAATGGCTGGACGCTCTGCTTGCCTGATGGTGGCGATAACGGCAACGCTCGGAAGGGCTGGATTGGCCGTGTCTGAAACGGTATGCCCCCGTGTATGACCGAAATGACCTATGCCCGCTATCTTGCGCTCGACGGCCTGCTTGCTTGTCAGCAACCACAGTCCGAACTGGACGACGAGATGCTGTTCATCATCATCCACCAGACCAAAGAATTGTGGCTGAAACAAATCATCCGCGAAATGCATTTTGCCAAGGCGCAGATACAATCCGATGCACTGGTTCCCGCCTATAAGGCACTGGCGCGGGTTAGCCGGATTCAGGCGGTGATGACGTTAAGCTGGGACGTGCTGTCAACAATGACGCCCAGTGACTATACGCGGTTCCGACACGTTTTGGGGCCAAGTTCGGGCTTTCAATCGGATAAGTTCCGCACCGTCGAATATCTGCTGGGGTTGAAGGACGGCGGCTTCTTAAAGTATCAGGACGATAGGCCGCAAGCGCAAGCGGCGATGCAGATAGCGCTCGAAATGCCAAGCATCTGGGATGATGCCATTGCTGCGGCTGCTCGCGCCGGGTTGGCAATACCGGCCCATGTTTTGAACCGCGATTTCAGCCAAGCCTATGCCGCCAGTGAAACGGTCGAGACCGCATTCCTGACGGTGTACCGCGATACGGAGCGTTACTGGGAACTGTATCAGCTCGCCGAAAAGCTCGTTGATCTTGACGATGCCATGGCAACGTGGCGGCACAAGCATGTGTTGACCGTACAGCGCATTATCGGCGGAAAACGTGGCACAGGCGGGACAGCCGGCGTCAGCTATTTGCAAAGTACCGTATCGAAACGGGCGTTCCCGGAACTATGGTCGTTGAGAACCGAGCTTTGAGTTACAAGCGTCTCTTTTCCCGCGCCCTTTCTGCCGCTTCTGGTCGGCTGCATTTCGCGGCACATAGCCATCATCTGTGGCCCGATGCGAGTTTTGCCGGACACGTTGCAGCATGGGAGGATGCGGCAAGCCTCGCCGATATGAAATGGGCAAAGGTCATGGGACCAGTATGGGCAGAGGCACAGACGCATATCGCGCGCGAGTTGGGACTACCCGATCCATCGACCATCTCATTTTCAACCAATACACATGATTTTATCATCCGCATCCTATCGGCAGTTGAACACCGTCCGGTCCGGGTACTGGCGACGGACGGAGAGTTTCACAGTTTCCGTCGCCAAATGGCGCGTTGGGTTGAAGCGGGCGATGTTGCTTTAACGGCGGTGCCAATCGCTGAGCTCGACGAAACAGCCAAATCGGGCACGTATGACCTGATATTCGCTAGCCATGTACTTTTCAATTCAGGCGCGATTTTAGGCGGAATCGAGGCACTTGCCAATCTGGCGCGCCCCGACGGGCCATGGGTAGTCATCGACGGCTATCATGGCTTTATGGCCGTTGAGACAGACCTTTCGGCTGTTTCTGACCGGATATTCTATCTTTCAGGCGGGTACAAATACGCAATGGCGGGGGAAGGCGTATGCTTTTTGCATGCCCCGCCGGGCTTTGCTCTGCGCCCTGTAGTGACAGGATGGTATGCAGCCTTTGACGATCTGGCGCTCGCCCCTGACGCAATCGGATATGCCCCCGACGGGCGCCGGTTTTTGGGCAGCACATTTGATCCATCCGGCCTGTACCGGTTCAACGCTGTGCAACAGATGCTGGCAGCAGAGGGGCTGTCCACGATGGACATCTCGGCGCATGTCGCAAATCTTCAGATGCAGTGTGTAGCGGCTGACCCGGTGCCGTCGCTCCAACTGCTCAATCCGTTGAACGAAGACGCACACGCCCGCTTCCTTGCTTATCAAGGCGCCGCAGCACCCGCGATACATGCTGCGCTGGAAAGCCGGAACGTCATCACCGATGTGCGCGGCGATGTGCTGCGAATCGGCTTTGGCCTCTATCAGGATGCGTCCGATGTCGAACGCTTGCTCGCCATCTTGCGCGCGATCTGATTAGGTTTTTCGTTCGTCGGAAACCATATCCTCGGCAAGTTCTAGCCCGGCTTTGCCCGATGCTGCAGTATGCGAAGGCGCGTGAAGCGGCTCGATAAATTCGGGCTCCTCGACCTCCAGCATGCCTTCCCATTTGGTGATGACTGATGTTGCCACAGCATTGCCGACAACATTGGTCGCGGTGCGGCCCATGTCGAGGAACTGGTCGATGGCGAGGATCAAAGCAACACCCTCCACCGGCAGATCGAACATCGCCAGTGTTCCTGTAATCACCACAAGGCTGGCGCGGGGCACAGCGGCCACGCCCTTGGATGAAATCATCAGAGTTAGCAGGATCAAGATTTGTGTGCTTATCGACAGATCCAAACCATAGGCCTGCGCGATAAAGATCGTCGCAAAGCTCATATACATCATCGAACCATCAAGGTTGAAGCTGTAGCCAAGCGGCAGCATGAAGCCCGAAATCCGGCGCGGCACGCCGAAACGATCAAGCTGTTCAAACAGCTTTGGCAAGGCTGCCTCTGACGAAGCCGTAGAGAAAGCGATCAGCATCGGTTCGCGAATATAACGGATCAATGTCCAAATCCGTTTGCCGAGAAAAATCCCGCCCATTGACAGCAAAATTACCCAAAGGATTATCAGCGATAGATAGAACTCGACGACCAGTTCCAGATAAGTACCAAGTATCGCCAGTCCGCTGGTCGCGACAACCTTTGCGAGCGCGCCGAACACCGCGATGGGCGCGAAACGCATCACATAATGCGTAATCTGCAACATCATTTCGGCAAGCGCATCGGCACCACGAACAAGCGGCGCGCCCTTTTCACCCATCGCCGAGAGCGCAACGCCTGCAAACAGCGCAAAGACCAATATCTGCAAAATGTTGTTCGTCGCCATGGCCTCGAACGCATTTTTCGGGAAGATCGAGAGGATGAACTCCCAAAAATCGAGCTTTTTAACGTCACCGATACTGGCAGCGGCATTCGCAACAGTATCGACCGGCGCGCCCACGCCCGGCTGGAACAGATTGACCATCAAAAGCCCCAGCCCAATCGAGATAAAGCTGGCGATGATGAACCAGCTGATCGCGCGGAAACCGATCCGCCCCAACGCATTACTGTCGCCCATATGGGCGATGCCAACAACGATGGTGGACAGGATCAGCGGTGCAACCAGCAGCTTGATCAGATTGAGGAATATATCCGACAGCAGCTTAAACGTCTTCGTCGTATATTCGAACCAGACATTATCCTGAGGCAAGCCGATATGAACTGCATATCCAACAATCACACCCAAGATCATCCCGCCCAGAATGTACCATGTCAGCCGCCTGTCCATAAAAACTCCCTCACCCTTTTTATCTTTGGACAATTGGTAACGCAGCACCGGCTGTCAGGCAAGCGGTCAGCGGCAAATTCGGTTTCAGATGCAACTATGCGGTTGTTTGCCCGTATCAACAGAGGCATAGATGCCAAAAAACAAATACGCGGAGCACAAACGTCATGGTCAACCCCGATCCGAAACTGCTGAAACCCATCAGCACCGCGATGACCGCAGGGACATTGCCAGGGGAAAGCGACGGCTTTGATGAACAGGCCGCGACTGAAGCAGCCGCGTTCATGCTAGCCACCGCTTTGCAACGCGTACCTGGAAAGCCGAACATCCAGATTGAATCCTTTTCCGATCATGAAGGCAAGCTGGCGATGCGCGTCGCCATTTCAAATGACGACATGCCGTTCCTGGTCGATTCAACAGCAGCAGCTTTGGCGGCGGCGAATATCGGCATCATCCGCTTGCTCCACCCTGTGCTGGACGTCGCCCGTAATGAAAATGGCGTGTTGCAGAGCGTCAGTGACAAAAAGGGGTCAACCGGCAAGCGCGAAAGTTTCATTTATCTGGAAGCTGCCCGTGTTGATGCCAAAGAGCGCAGCGCACTGGTGGAGCGGCTGGCGTCGGTGCTGAACGATGTCCGCTGCGCCGTCATCGATTGGCGCAAGATGCAGGGCGCGATGGCCGAGGATGCTGACGGGCTTCCCGATGGCGAGGGCGCGGCGCTTGTTCGCTGGTTCATGGATGGCAGCATGACGGTGCTCGCGCATGAACAGATTGCGCTCGATGGCAGCCGCGAAAACCGGCTTGGTCTGTCACGCTCCAACGACGTAGCGTTGCTCTCCAAGGAAAGCATCGAGCGCGCACGCAAATACTTTGCCGGGGGCGGCCGTGCCCCATTGATGCTGAAATCCAGCCGCAATTCGACGGTGCACCGTTCGGTGCAGCTGGATATCATCGTGGTCCCGCTGCGCGATGGGGAGGCAGTCAAAGGCCTATCCGTTACCGGCGGCCTGTGGACCAGCTCAGCTCTAGCGACGCCGCCCGAACGCATTCCGATGCTGCGAACGCATCTGGCAAACCTTATGCACCGCTTTGGTTTCGATCCGTCGGGCCATGCCGGCAAAGCGATGGCGCATGCGTTGACGGCGTTGCCGCATGATTTGCTGGTGTCGTTCAACCAGGCCGATCTAGAGCGCGTCACGTTGACCGCGATGTCACTGACCGATCGGCCACGGCCAAAGCTGCTCGCTGTGCGTTCCGCATTGGGACGACATTTGTTCGTTTTTGTCTGGCTGCCCCGTGACGATATTTCCACCGGTCTGCGCCGCACGATCGAAGCGATGCTGACCGAGGTCAAAGGCGCATCGGTGCTTGGTTGGTCGATCAGCCTTGAAGACGGCGGCATGGGCTTGCTGCGCTATCTGCTCGATTTTGAGGATCGCAACGTCAAGATCGACGAAGACGGTCTCGACGCACGCCTACAGTTGATGGTGCGCGGATGGGAGCCTGCGGTTGAGGCGGAACTGGCGCGACTGACCGACGAAAAACGCGCTGCTGCAATGGTTGTGCGCTATGGCGCCGCTTTTCCGCAATCGCACCGGTCAACCTATTCGGCAACCGATGCGGCACTCGATATGTTGGGCTTGTTGGCGATGGAGCGCGACCATAGCCGCGTCGCGCGGTTGATTGCGGACAAGGATAGGGACGCCTCAACGCTTAGTCTAAAGGTCTATAACGCAGGCGGGGCGATGCCCTTGTCGGATGTGGTGCCGGTATTGGAAAATTTCGGCTTTGCGGTCATCGAACAAGTGCCAACGCCGTTGGGCGGGGGGCAGCTTGCCTATATCCACGACTTCCATCTGGGGCTGCGCGGCAACGCTGACGCCGCCCTGTTGCTGTCACGCGCCGACATCATCCAGACCGCTTTGTCGCAAGTTTTGGACGGCGAGGCCGAAAATGATGCGTTCAACCAGCTGATCACGCTTGCCGGATTGGAGCCACGCGATGTCGTCTGGTTCCGCGCCTGGTTCCGCTATTTGCGTCAGACCGGCCTCGCATACGGCATCCCCACCGTTGTTGCAGCGCTGGGGAACAACGCTGCCATGGCGCGAGCGATTGTCGCTTTGTTCGTCACGCTGAATGACCCGGCCTATAAGGGCGACCGCGATAAGGACGCCGCAAAGCTCGACGCGCACATCGTTGAGGGTCTGGGCAAAGTCGCCGCCATCGATGAGGACCGCATCCTCCGCTTGTTCCGCGCTGTGGTACAGGCCTGCTTGCGCACCAATGCTTTTGCCCCTGCCGCCGCCGAAGCGCTGGCGTTTAAGCTCGATAGTGCCAAAGTTCCCGGCCTGCCCGCACCTCTGCCTTGGCGCGAGATTTTTGTGTACTCACCGCGCGTTGAGGGCATTCATTTGCGCGCTGGGCCCGTTGCCCGTGGCGGCCTTCGCTGGTCTGACCGCCGCGACGATTTCCGCACCGAAGTGCTTGGGCTTATGAAGGCACAGCGCGTCAAAAACGCGGTGATTGTGCCAACAGGCGCCAAAGGCGGTTTCTACCCCAAGCGCTTGCCCGATATGCGCGTGGACCGCGATGCGTGGTTTGCGGAAGGAACCGAAAGCTATCGCATCTTCATCCGCACGTTGCTCTCGGTGACAGACAATCTGGTCGAGAATAAAGTCGTCCATCCCGACAGCGTGGTCATCCATGATGGGGACGATCCCTATTTCGTGGTTGCCGCTGACAAAGGCACAGCGACGTTTTCGGACACCGCCAACGCCATCGCCATCGAACGCGGTTTCTGGCTCGGCGATGCGTTCGCCAGCGGTGGATCGGTCGGTTATGACCATAAAGCGATGGGGATTACCGCCAAAGGCGGCTGGATTTCTGTCCAGCGCCACTTCGCCGAAATGGGC
>JANOTI010000105.1:0-11397 GCA_031416255.1 Sphingomonadales bacterium
CCCATTTTGTCGATTTTCTGGCCGATGGAAAAACCTTCCATTTCCTTTTCGATGAGGAACGCGGTGATGCCGCGTGAACCTTCGTCGGGCGCAGACTTGGCATAGACCACCAGAGTATCGGCATAAGGCGCGTTGGTGATCCAGAATTTCGTGCCGTTCAGCACATAGCCGCCTTGGACGGCGTCGGCCTTTAACTTCATCGACACGACGTCGGAACCGGCACCCGCCTCTGACATGGCAAGGCTGCCGACATGTTCGCCAGAGATCAGCTTCGGCAGATACTTTGCCTTTTGCTCGGCACTGGCCCAGCGGCTGATCTGGTTGATGCACAGGTTGCTGTGCGCGCCATAAGACAGGCCGATCGAGGCTGAGCCACGGCTGACTTCTTCGACCGCAACCACATGATCCAGATAACCAAGGCCAAGCCCGCCATCGGCTTCAGCGACAGTGATACCATGCAGGCCAAGCGCGCCCATGGACGTCCACAGCTCGTCACGCGGAAACCAGTCTTCCGCATCGATTTTCGCCGCCAAAGGCGCGATCTGTTCGCTGGAAAAACGCTGTGTTGTATCGCGGATCATGTCCGCCGTTTCGCCAAGGGCGAAATCAAGATTGGGGAAGTTGCTCATGTGAGTGGAAATGCCTTGAGAAGGTTGCAGTTGCAACTGATTCCGGCATCAGCCCTTAAATGTTGAGTTTGGTTTGCCGAAGGCAAACGAGGCAAGAGGACGAGAGGGGGCGGATTGTGCAAAAGCATTTGTGCCATGCACTCTCACCTCATTCCCTCTTGCCTCCCTCGCCGGAGGCGACACCCCTTTTATGCTGGCAGCCCATTTCATCCGCTGATAGGTCGCTGACACAATGCCTCTCCCCCAAAATCCAGTCAAAGCGATTCTCGGTCCGACCAACACCGGCAAGACGCATCTCGCGGTGGAGCGATTGTGCGCGCATAGCAGCGGGGTGATGGGCTTTCCGTTGCGGTTGCTGGCGCGCGAGATTTATGACCGCGTCGTTGCGATTAAAGGGCCGAAAGAGGTCGCGCTGATTACCGGTGAGGAGCGAATCGAACCGGTCGGCGCGCGTTGGTATTTGTGCACAGCGGAATCGATGCCGATGCGCGAAGGAATCTATTCCGGGAGCGCCAACCAAAAACCAAGAGAGTTCTCCTTTGCCGCTTTGGACGAAGCGCAACTGGGCGCTGACCCTGAGCGCGGGCATATCTTCACGGACCGAATGCTGCATGTGCGCGGGCGCGACGAGACGATGATCCTGGGGTCGGAAAGTCTGCGCCCGATGATCCGCAAGCTAATACCCGACGCCGAGATTGTCTCCCGTCCGCGCTTTTCAACGCTTAGCTATGCAGGCGCGAAAAAGCTGTCGCGCTTGCCGCCACGCTCAGCCATCGTCGCATTCTCGGTGGAGCAGGTTTATGCCGCTGCTGAACTGTTACGGCGTTTGCGCGGCGGTGCGGCTGTGGTCATGGGCGCGCTATCGCCGCGCACGCGCAACGCGCAGGTGGCGATGTTTCAGTCGGGGGAGGTAGACTATCTGGTCGCGACCGATGCAATTGGAATGGGTCTTAATCTTGATGTTCATCATATTGCTTTTGCAGGACTTTCCAAATTCGATGGCAATCGCACTCGCCGGTTAAGCGTTGCCGAAATGGCGCAGATTGCGGGGCGTGCGGGGCGGCATCAACGCGACGGCACGTTCGGCACGCTGGCGGGGCAGGGCAGCGAAATGGACCCCGAAGAAGTGCGCGCGATTGAGGAACACCATTTCCCTGATCTCGATTGGATGTACTGGCGCGAGAGCCGCCCGCGTTTTGATACTCTGGCGACGTTGATTCAAGACCTTGAGTCCAAACCCAAAGGACCACCGTTGCGCGCTGCGCCGGAGGCGGTGGATTTGGCCGTCCTAAAACGCCTCGCGGATATGGATGAAGTGCGCCGGATGCTGGGCGGACCCAAATCGGTCGCGCGGTTGTGGGAAGTCGCTAGCCTGCCTGATTTCCGGCAAATGGGGTCGGAGCATCATAGCCGCTTTGTCGCGGCGCTCTGGCAGCATTTGGGCACCGGCGCAGTTCTACCGCACCAATATGTTGCAGGCGAAATCAGCCGCCTTGATACCATCCAAGGCGATATCGCTACTTTGTCTGCGCGTATTTCCGCTGTGAGGACATGGACCTATATCGCCAACCGCGCCGATTGGGTTGCCGATCCTGCGGCGATGGCAGAACGCACGCGCGCGCTGGAGGAGAAGCTGTCCGACGCGCTTCACAACGCTTTACGGCAACGCTTTGTCGATCGCCGCACGTCTATGCTGTTGCGCAAAGGGGCAAAGGATAATGACTTGCTGCCCGTTGAAGTGGATGGTGACAATCAGGTTTTTGTTGATGGTGAACATATTGGCGAACTCGATGGTTTCACCTTTCGCGTTGACCCAGCGGCGCGGGTAGGCGAACGGAAACTATTGCTTGCAGCAGCCGAACGGCATCTGGCAGCATATCTAAAAGAAAAGGCAAAGGCAGTGGTAATGGCCGAGAATGAAGAATTCGCACTTGAAAAGGACAATGAGGGGCGACCAGCCTTGTTCTGGAACGGCGCATTGCTGGGACATTTGGCCAAGGGACGCACGTTGTTGCAACCTTTGTTCAAGCCTGCCCGTGCAGTCGCTGGTCTTGAAGGCGAAGCGTTGCGTGCCATAGCGGACCGCGCCGAGGCCTGGATCCAAGTGCAGCTTGCCAAAAACATGGGTGGGCTGATGGCGCTTAATCAATTGGCGTCCGATGCGGCGACCGATGGCGTCGTGCGTGCGTTAGCAGCGCGGCTGGCGGATTCAGGCGGGATTGCCGGGCGGCAGTTTCTGGCCGATACGTTGCAGGCTCTGCCAAAAGAAGCGCGGGGCGCGGCGCGCAAAGCAGGAATCGTCTTTGGTGCACTCGACGTTTATCACCATGCAATCCTGAAACCGGCGGCAACGCGGTGGCGTGCAGCGTTGTTTGCAGCGGTCAACGAAGCGCCGATGCCCAACCTGCCACCTGAAAGTGCAGTGCACCTAAAAGAATGGGAATTTGCCTCAGCAGCGGATTGCCGCAATGCAGGCTACCGGAAAATCGGCCAAGAATATGTCCGCATCGACCTGGCCGAGCGGGTGATTAAAAAAGCGCATGAAGCGCGCGGCGTGCAGACCGAATTTGCCATGGATATGGCGTTCGCAACGTCTTTGGGGCTGAGCGAAGAGGGGTTGAACGCGTTGATGCGCGATGCCGGGTTTAAGCATGCTGTGGCGAAGGTCGAGGAACCGGTTGTAGTGACTGAGGAGCCTGTAGTGGCCGAAGTTGCTGTTGAAGAGAACGCAGTGCCTATACCGGAACCCGTTGAATTTACAGAACCCGAACCTGCCGTCGAAGCAGTCGCCGTTGAAGCCGTAAAGCTAACCCATTGGCGCTGGGTCGGTATCCGCAATGCAAAGCCGCAACAGGCCCGGAGCGAAGAACCGCGAACCCATGCTAAGCCGCACCCCGACCGCAAGCCGAATGGCGTTCGCAAGCCTGCGGCGCAGGCGGCATCCCCGCAACGTAAGCCCGAACTGCCGGCGGCTCCCTCCGCGCTGGCGCTGCAACTGGCCGCGCTTAGAGATAAATTGGGCGGCTGAATTTGGCGTTGGCGTCTCTGCGGATTGATAAGCTGCTATGGCATTTGCGCCTGACAAATTCGCGCAGTTTGGCACAAGCCTTAGTCGCTGATGGCCATGTTCGCCTCAATGGCAAACGCGTTGAAAAATCAAGTGTCGAGGTAAAGTCGGGCGACAGCATAACGATGCCAAAGGGTGATGGAGCATTCGCGTTTCAACTTTTGGCTATCCCGCTGTTTCGTGGTCCGCCCCTTGAAGCACAGGCGTGCTATAGAGAAATTTGAAGCCTTAGGATAATTCCCCCGTTGACTTACCGGTGTCATGCACAATAGGCGTAACGCAACAAAAACACGTCACGCTGGGGAGAACTCGACCAATGACTTATGTCGTCACTGATGCCTGCATTAAATGCAAATATATGGACTGCGTCGAGGTTTGCCCCGTCGATTGTTTCTATGAAGGCGACAACATGCTCGTCATTAACCCCAGCGAATGCATCGATTGCGGTGTGTGCGAACCCGAATGTCCAGCTGAAGCGATACTTCCCGATACCGAAAGCGGTTTGGAACAGTGGTTAGAGCTGAACGCTACTTACAGCGCGGAATGGCCCAACATCACGACCAGCCGCGAACCGCCAGCGGATGCAGACGCATTCAAAGGCATCGAGGGCAAGTTCGATAAGCATTTCTCGGCAGAGCCAGGCCAAGGCGACTGATGGCGTGAAACTGAATTCGCAATCGGCGTGACGCTTTGCGGTGCCGCGCTTCTTGCGCATGCCAAAATGCCTTTAGCGGCGGATGAAGAGGCGGTCCGCGATTGGGTTGAGCGGATTTATTCGCCCTATTCACAACCGCTCAAATCTTAAATGCTCGCTGTCTCATTACCCTGAAATAATTTCAGGATGATGATTAAGATTGCAAACAATGCTCTAAGGCGCGGCCGTAAGTTCCAACGCCTGAATTTGTGCATTCTTGGTTGGCGCTAATAACAGCGTCCCGTTCACCTGCCCAGACTTGCACGTCCAGCTGAACCGGCCAGCTAGGTTGCCAGTCGGCGTAATGGGTGCGCTGGTATTGCAATCGCCGGACTTAGCTTTTGCTTCCGTCAGCACTTTCGCCCAATTGTCGACCGAACGATCCAGCAAAATGTTCATGGCGAGTTTCGGCTTTTGCCGGGCAACACTGCCATCGGCCCAAATCGCCTTTGCCGTCGCATAGCCATCGGCCAGCAATGGCGACACGGGCAGCGTTCTAGCTTTTACATATCCGCTTTGCATCAACGCCGTTGCTGCATCCCATACCGGAGCCGACGGCCCGGCATAGGTCCGGTTGGTGAGCGCAAACACGCCGACACCCGCATCAGGGATCAACAGCATGTGGCTGCCATAACCGGGAAAGCCGCCGCCGTGGAATAGTACTGGGCCCAATATACAATCATTGCTGGATACCAAACCCGCTCCATAGATGCCGGTAATCCGGCAATTTGCGCTCTCTTTGCCGGGACGCGTGCGCTTGTGAGGTAACCCGCCGCCATAGTGCATGGCGCGGATAGTGGATTTCGCCTTCACGTCGCCTTCCGATGCAGGCCAAGCCGAGAGTAGAAACCCAATCCATTTGGCATAATCATTGGCGCTGGTGGTAATCCCGCCCATCGCGCCAAATGCGCCGTGCTTCATAGTGGGCTCTTGCGCCCACGCTTCATTTTCCCAGCGATAGCCGATAGCACGGGTGGCGGCAGGGACATCGGCATTTTCATAGGTTGTGGCTGTCATGCCCAACGGCTTGAAAACCTTTGCGGTGACAAAAGACGCGTAATCCTTGCGTGATACGTTGGAGATAATCCGCCCCAGCATAGCAAAACCCATGTTGGAGTATTCATACCGCGTGCCACGCGGTGCAGTGCGCGGGACGCCTGCTTTCAGCATTTTGGTGAACTCGACCTCGGGCATTACCTGTTGGCGGTCCCCCCATGGGTCGTCGGTGACGAAACCGGCGGTGTGGTGCAACAGGTCAGCGACGGTGATGTCTTTGCCCCAGCTTTTAATCTCCGGAATGTATTTCCATGCGGGATCATCCAGCCGCAATTTGCCATCATCACGCAGTTTCAAGATCGCGTAGCCGGTAAAGGCTTTGCTCATTGATGCGATGCGAAAGCCGGTGTCTGCGGTGACGGGCTGATCTTCCCGGTCAAGCCTTTGCGATCCGAACGCGCCGATATGGATCACTATGCCATCCTGAACAACGCCCCAGACAAGGCCGGGGACATGATTGTCATTCATCCATTTAACGAATTCAGCATCGTGTGCAGCAAACGCGGTTTGCAGCGGTGCTTGCTCTGCCTGTGGTGCAGTGTCTGCCCATGAAGGCGCCACTGGCAATGCGGTTGCCACGATCAGCGGTAGGAAAATTCTGTAGGGCATAAAATCACCATGAGTCCGAGAGCTGTAGACACTACAGATAGGCGAAATCTCAATATGTCCAAGGCTTTCCATGCCGCGGTTGATTAAGGGGATCAAACAGCGGCACCGCGGTTGAGGCATCAACCGTTTGCGGTGGCCTCAATTTCGAAGTTAGCAAAGCCGCAGTGTAGCGAAGGCGTGGATGCAAGCGTTATGGCAGTGCGTATCTGACTGCTTTTAAATGACTGTGCCCCTAAACCAGCCTCCAACCACTGTGCGGCGCGCCCACGCGAATGGTGCGCACCACAGGCTGACCGCGCGAAGCGATCACAGCGTCAATGCGCGGCAAAGCACCCAACACCGAAGACCCGATAGCGGCAAAGGCAGCAAGCAGCGCAGAAACGAAAAGGACAGTAGAAAACAAGACCATGTGAACCTCCGGTAAGGACTGAATTACCGTCTATGTTCACTATATGTTCTAGTCTGTCAAGAGCCTTTTTTTGAGGCCGAATACCGTGAGGATTTGTGCAGCTATGCCAAACAAAAAGGCCGCCCCAATCTTGCGATGGGGGCGGCCTTTTTGGTTCGGCGTTGCTAAAGCGGTTAGGCTTCGTCGCTGTCTCCAGCAGACAAGCCTTCGCTCTCGGCGGCTGCAGCTTTTGCAGCGGCCTGATCGGCTTTCAGCTTTTCGATGCGTGCTGCATCAGCCTCATCGGCTTCGTCAGCAGCCGCTTCGCGCGCTTCGGCCATTTCGATAGCTTGGCTTGCAACTTCGGCCTGATCGTCTTCGAACATCTGGTCGATGACGTTAACGCCGGTTTTCTGCAATTCGGCTTCGTCGTCCGAGCGAGCGACGTTGACGGATACTGTAACCGAAACTTCGGGGTGCAGAATGACTTTAACGTCAAACACGCCGAGAGTTTTGATCGGGCGTTCCAGCACAATCATAGCCTTCGATACGTTGGCGTCTTGTGCGTTCAATCCAGCGGCAATGTCGTTAACCGATACCGAACCGTAAAGCTGACCCGTGTTGGACGCTGCACGGATCAGAATGATCTGCTTGCCTTCAACATTGGTGGCGTGGGTTTCGGCATCGCCGCGACGGTTGGCGTTATCGGCTTCGATCTTGGACCGATTGGCTTCAAAAACCTTGCGGTTGGCCGCGTTGGAGCGGAGCGCTTTTTTGTTGGGAAGCAGGAAGTTACGAGCATAGCCGTCCTTCACAGTCACCACATCGCCGATGTGGCCGAGCTTTTCAACGCGTTCAAGCAGGATGATTTCCATAATGTCGTCTCCTTACTTGACGATGTAGGGCATAAGCCCAAGGTGACGGGCGCGTTTGATCGCTTGGCTCAGTTCGCGCTGCTTTTTGCCGGAAACGGCAGTGATGCGGCTTGGAACGATTTTGCCACGCTCAGAGATGTAACCCTGAAGCAAGCGTACATCTTTGTAATCGATCTGCGGCGCTTCTTTGCCCGAAAAAGGGCAGGATTTGCGACGACGGAAAAAGGGACGTGCCATTGCTTAAAACTCCTCTTCGCGACGGGGGCGCGGGGCGCGCTCGGGGCGGTCACCACGATCCGGGCGATCACCACGTTCTGGGCGGTCGCCACGCTCGCTGCGCTCTTGCTTGCGCATCATAACCGACGGGCCTTTTTCATGCTCGTCAACGCGAACAGTCATATACCGAATGACGTCTTCGTTCAGACGTGTCTGACGTTCCAGCTCAGCGATGGCATCGCCTGATGCATCCAGATCCAACATTACGAAATGCGCTTTGCGGTTTTTTTGGATTTTATAAGCAAGGCTGCGAAGACCCCAGGTTTCGGTCTTTACGACTTTACCCTGATTCTCTTCGACGATTTTGGTGGCATTTTCTGCCAGCGCATCAACTTGGGCCTGTGACAGGTCCTGACGCGCCAAAAATACATGCTCGTACAACGGCATGGGCGTTTTCCTTGTTCTGGCCGATCGCTGACGCCGCACCATGCGAACGCCCCTCCGGCTTTCCTTTTTCCGCGCAGGTTTCCCCTTGCGAAAGCGGGCAACTAGGCGGGAATAGTGGGAAATGCAAGCGGTTTGGAATTGTCTTCCAACATTGCCGCCACCAGCCTTAAGTCATCCACCAACGCGGCCATTGCCGCTTCGCGGTGCGCTTCGCCAATCCTAAGCACATAAGAGGGATGCGTTGTTACGATCATGATCGAACCGTCGGGCAGAGCGATGGGGCGGCCTCGTAATTTGGCGATGCTGTCGGTTTTGCCGGTTAGTCCGCGCACTGCTGTTGCACCCAAGGCCAGTATCAACTGCGGTTGCAGCACATTGCGTTCGGCGTCGAGCCACCAGCGGCAATGGTCAATCTCGCTGGCGTTGGGGGTTTGGTGCAGGCGCAGTGCACCGCGTTGTTCGTGTTTGAAATGTTTGACCGCATTGGTCAGATACGCGGCCTTTCGGTTGATGCCTGCGCGCTGCAGCGCCTCGTTCAACACTTGGCCTGCGGGACCGATAAAGGGCGTCCCCGCCAGATCTTCTTGGTCGCCGGGTTGTTCGCCGACAATCATAAGCGGCGCGTTTGTCGGCCCTGCGCCGTGCACCGCTTGCGTCGCGTCGCAGTGCAATGGGCAGCGGGAGCAACGGTTGATGCCGTCTTTTAGCTGGCCCCATGTTTGCGGTGCTGGTTCAGCTGGAGCGCTGCCGATGGCAATCATCGCAGCTTCGCGGGCTTGCGCACCAGCGATCAGGCCGGGGATCAGCTCCGCCTCGGGCATATTCTTCCAATACCGACGCGGCATTTCTTTTAGCATCGCTTTGGTTTTTAACCGCGCTGGGTTGAAGATGGATGCGTAATAGCTGCGCCATAAATCCTCGGCGGGGTCGTCCGTTAGGTCGTCGGGCTTTGCGATGCCGGGGCTTTCGCGCAACGTCTGTGTGTCCCAATGGATACAGAGGCTAGGTGTCAAAATTGACCAGTGCATGGTCGTAAACCGGTTCACAAAAAACCGTGCGTTGGTGCGGACGATGTCGTGATCGGGTTCGAACCACGCGACAAACTGGCTGGCGCTGCCCTCAGTTTCGACTTCGCGGAAGCGTACAAACGCACGCATTTTGTGGATGTCGCGGCGGATACCCTTAACCAGCAATTCGGCTTTGACGACATCGGGATCGGTTGCGTCTTGTAAGACAAAGCGGCTGGCTTGAACCCGCCACAACAGCCGGTAGAGCAGATCGAGTCTGCTGGGTTCGCTGTGCATAAACACCGTCTGCGCGAGCTTCACAAACGCCGCTGGCACACGAATTTCCGCCGCTGCTTCGACAGGCGCAGGCAGTTCGGACCCAAACAACGTGGCCGCGCCCCAATGCACCTGCCATGGCGGAACCTGCGCCTGCAACAACGCTTTCGCCTGATCGCGCCAGCCTTCAAAACTATCGGGTGTATCAAACGCAATCATGGAGTCGCGAACAACTCCAACTGCTCCACCTTTTTCGGCCGCACAAATAATGACAGCAAATCGGCGCGGTCGCTTAACTGCACCGGCCGCCAATCGGCAGTGACGATAAACGGGCGCAGCTTTTCTATGGAAACGGTAATCCGCGCCACATCCTCCAGCCGCAGCCGTTTGTGCCGTCGGGCACGCAGCAGCATGCCGACCCCGCGCACGCCCAGCCCGGGCACACGCAGCAATGCTTCTTTCGGCGCACGGTTCACATCAACTGGGAATTGGTCGCGAAAATTCAGCGCCCAGGCAAGTTTCGGGTCGATGTCCAACGGCAGCATTCCCGTGGGGTCAGTCGCCTGTTGAACCTCAGTCGCGGAATAGCCGTAAAACCGCATCAGCCAGTCGGATTGATACAGCCGGTGTTCGCGGATCAGGGGAGGGCGTTTCAGCGGCAGGACCGCGCTGGCATCGGGGATCGGGCTGAACGCGGAGTAATAGACGCGGCGCAACCGGTGGCGGTCGTATAGCCCGCTGGCTTTGCTGATAATGTCGCTGTCGCTGGCGGCATCGGCTCCCACAATCATCTGCGTCGATTGGCCGCCAGGGGCAAAGCGCGGTGCACTGCGGTATTTTTTGCGCGCATCCAGATTGTCAGTGATCGATAGTTTAACGTCGGCCATTGCGCCTTCAATCCGCGCACCGTCTTTATCAGGGGCCAGCCGCGCGAGCCCGGCGTCGGTAGGCAGTTCAACATTGATTGACAGACGGTCGGCATACAAACCCGCCAGCGCCACCAATTCGGGGTCGGCATCGGGGATGGTTTTCAAATGGATATAGCCGCGAAAATCATGGTCCTCGCGAAGCGACCGCGCCACCTCAACCATTTGCTCCATCGTCCGGTTCGACGATTTGCGAATGCCGGAGGAGAGAAACAGCCCCTCAATATAATTCCGCCGGTAAAAGGAAAGCGTCAGATCAACGACTTCCTCGGGCGTAAAGCCCGCGCGGCGCACGTTGGAGCTTTTGCGGTTGATGCAATAATGGCAGTCGAAAATGCAGTGGTTGGTCAGCAAAATTTTCAACAGCGAAATGCACCGGCCATCGGGTGCATAAGAATGACAGATGCCCATACCCTCGGTCGAGCCAATGCCTGTGCCGCCTTTGCTTGATCGTTTGCTGGTGCCAGACGACGCGCAGGACGCATCGTATTTGGCCGCATCGGCAAGGATTTCGAGCTTTTCGCGTATCGTGGAAACAGACATATGTTCTATATATGTTCATTTTCAGCAAATGCTACTGTAATGTGCAGAGTTCGACCCTAATTTGATGCTGCATTGTATAACGCTAAAATGTGGCGCCCGGCACCCAAGGCACCCATTCACTTTCACCCATCCCGTTGCGTTCTGATGCTGTTTTGCGGCCGCTCGCAACCGCGAGGATCTCGGCAAAAATGGCTTCCCCCATGACCGAAAGCGATGTTCCTGCGATGACACCGCTGCAGTCGATATCGATATCGTCCGCCATTTTTGCTGCAAGTGCAGCGTTCGAGGCCAGTTTGATTGTTGGCGCCGGTATTGATCCAAAAACCGATCCGCGACCGGTCGTGAACAGAATCAAATTGGCTCCGCCAGCAATTTGACCGGTTGCTGAACAGGGATCATATCCGGGCGAGTCCATAAAGGTAAGGCCTGGGGAAGCAACGTGTTCGGCGTAATCGACAACAGCATTCAGCGGTGACGACCCTGCCTTTGCAACTGCGCCGAGCGACTTTTCCAAAATTGTTGTAATACCGCCGACTTTGTTTCCAGGCGACGGATTGTTGTCGAGGCTTGCGCCGTCGCGTGCGGCATAGTCCTCCCACCACGACAATCGGTCGATTAACTGGTTTGCAACATCGGCGTTTGCAGCCCTTTTGAGCAACAGATC
>JANOTI010000106.1:0-3521 GCA_031416255.1 Sphingomonadales bacterium
TGTTTTACAGTGTCGATCACTCGACTAACATTCTGATCGATCAACCTTTGCTTGACCACGACGGAAAACAACTTGCACCGAGCCAATTAGTTCGAACAGCATCAATTACAGTCCAGAATACGGGATTGAATCCTGCGCGAGGTGTCGAAGTTGCGTTTAATTGGAAGCCTCCAATTTTGAACCTCTCACCGGCGCGTGCATTTGCGGAAGTTAGGAGTGCGTTCGATCGATATTCTCTAAAGTTTGATAGCTTCGCGCCTGGCGAAAGTACCACTATCGAGATTATGTCAATTAACGCCGAGCTGCCGATGATGACGGCAGTGCGGTCCGATGATTGCGTCGGCCAACTCATCAATATGGCTCCGCAACGTGTATGGCCACAATGGATGCTAAGATCGATTGCGCTTATAATGTTGGTTGGAGCAGCGACGCTGGTGTACATAGTAATTCAATTGGCGGCAATTGTAGTCGCTTAAGCCATTAGCTCCGCTCCAACCCCAAACAAGCCTCCGTCACCCAAGCTAACGCATCCCCCTCCAACTGCGGCCCGACAATCTCCAGCACTTTCGCGTGATATTCATCCAACCAGCGCAGTTCATCGCGCCCCAGCAGCGACGTATCCACCAAAGTCTTATCAATCGGCGCCCAGGTCAGGTTTTCGAAACCGAAATACCGCCCCTCGGCGCCTTCAATCTCGCGCTCCTCGACCAGCACGAGGTTCTCGATGCGGATGCCGTATTCGCCGGCTTTATAGTAACCGGGTTCGTTGGAGATAATCATGCCGGGCAGCAATGGCTCGTCAGTGCCCGCTTGCGAGCCTGTGAATTTGGCGATGCGTTGCGGGCCTTCGTGGACTGCAAGGAAGCTGCCGACGCCGTGTCCGGTGCCGTGGGCGTAGTCTAGCCCTGCTTGCCACAACGGTGCGCGGGCGAGGCTGTCGAGTTGTGCGCCGCGGGTTCCTTCGGGGAAGACCGCCAGTGCTATTGCGATATGGCCTTTTAGCACGCGGGTGAAGCGGTCTTTCATTTCCGCTGTTGGCTCACCCGGGCCGACCCAGATGGTGCGGGTGACGTCGGTTGTACCGTCCAGATATTGTCCGCCGCTATCGACCAGATAGACGCTGTTTGGCTCGATAGTGCGGTTGCTGCCTTCGTCGACCTTGTAATGGCAATGCGCGCCATTGGGGCCGGTGGCGGAGATGGTGTCGAAGCTTAGGTCTTTCAGCATCCCGGTATCTTCGCGGAACGCTTGCAGTCTTGCCGCTGCCGACAATTCGTTCAGGCCGCCTTGATGCGCGGTTTCGCTCATGTAATGCAGGAACCGCGAAAGCGCCGCCCCATCGCGGGATTGCGCAGCGCGGTGACCGGCTTGCTCGACGACGTTCTTTTGCGCCTTGGGCAAGATGGTGGGATCGCGGGTTTCAACGATGTTCGCTCCCGCATCCTTCAACGCCGCAAAGATTGCCGCCACGGATCGGTCAGGGTCAACCGCAATCCGCTTGCCCGCCATCGCCTTTAACTGCGGTACAAATTCATGCGGCTCGCGGATGCGGACAGCGTTGCCCAGATGCGCGCGGACGGCGTCATCAATCTTTTCGGGCGCGACAAACAAGTCCGCTGTGCCATCGGCATGCGCGAGCACAAAGCTGAGAGCTACCGGAGTGTGCGACACATCCGCACCGCGCACATTGAGCAGCCACGCGACTGAATCAAGCGCTGCTACAACAACGCTGTCCAAATTGTTCGCGCTCAAATACTCGGCAATTTGCCCACGTTTGTCGGCACTGTTTTGTCCGGCATATTGATCGGCATGCACCACCAACCGCGCATCGCTTTTCGCGGGCTGATCGTCCCACACTTCATCAATGGGATTGCGCGAGACGGCGACCAATTCCGCCCCTTTGGCTTTCAACGCTTTGGTCGCGCTTTCGACCCAGCCTTTTGTGTGCACCCATGGGTCATACCCAATACGCCCGCCTTCTTTGGTATGCGCCTTTAGCCAGTCGGAAATGCTGGTTTCGGGCACTCCGACATATTGCCAATGCTTGCCATCCACCTGTTCCCGCACTTGCAACGTATAGCGGCCATCGGTGAAGATCGCGGCTTCCTCCGAAAGCACAACTGCCGACCCTGCAGACCCGCCAAAGCCGGTTAGCCAGCCCAATCGCTGCGCATATTCGCCGACATATTCGCTCATATGCTCATCGCAAATCGGGACGACAAAGCCGTCCAAACGGTCTGCTTTCAATTGCTCACGTAGAGCAGTCAAGCGGGCTTCATAGGTGGACATGGTTCATTTCCGTTCTTAGAGACTGTCCCTATATAGAGAGGAATTTCCTGCATGAAACCGTTCCTGTATTTTAGCACCGCGATTGCTTTGACAATCAGCGCTGCTCCCGCCTTTGCCACCGCCGAACCGACATCACAGAAAGCCGATATGACCGATAAAATAGTTCAGCCCCCCATCGCCGAAAAGCGCCCGCACACAGCCGTTTATCATGGCGAGACGATCAGTGATGATTACCACTGGCTGCGCGATCAAAGCTATCCGGTGATTGATGACACCGACATCCTCGATCATGTGAAGGCAGAGAACGCGTACTTCGAGGCGCAAATGGGGCCGCAGGCGGCGCTGACCGAGACAATCTTTCAAGAGATGAAGGGGCGCGTGAAGGAGGACGATTCGTCGGTCCCGCAAAAGGACGGCGATTACATCTATTGGTCGACGTTTGAAACTGGCGGGCAATATCGCAAGCATTACCGCAAAGCTGTCGCTGGCGGTGCTGACCAGCTGGTGCTTGATGAAAATACACTCGCCGCTGGCAAGGAGTATTTCCGTTTGGGTGGAGCCGAAGTTAGCCCGGATGGCAAGCTGCTGGCCTATGCCTATGACGATAACGGTTCGGAACGGTTTGAACTGCATGTGCGCGACTTAGCTACAGGCGCAGAGCTGGCTGATATTATTCCCGGCACACTGTCGAATGTCGTTTGGACCAATGACAGCAAAGGCCTTGTGTACGGCCTCGCCAATGAAAACTGGCGCACCGACAATGCCTATTATCACCGGCTGGGCGATGATCCAAAAGCGGCAAAGCTGCTGTATAAGGAAGCTGACATCGGCTTTGGCGTGGGCGTGGGAGTCACAGTCCAAGAGGATTGGATCATAATCGCCACTGGCGACAATGTGACCAGCGAAGTGCGATTGGTTCCTGCCGATAACCCTACTGCGGAGCCAATTCTGGTCGCCCCGCGCAAAGTGGGCCGCCAATACAGTGTCGATATCCGCGACGGCGTGCTGTATATTTTGACCAATGACGATCACGTCAATTTCCGGGTTGCGACGGCGAGCCTGAAAGCGCCGGGGGATTGGACAACATTGATCGCCGGGTCGGATCGGCATTATTTGACCAGCGTTTCTTTGTTCAAAGATTTCTTTGTCACCGAAGGCCGCATCGATGGTCTCGATCAGGTTGAGGTGCGGAATTACGCAACGCCAAACAAGGCCGAATCGATTAAATTCCC
>JANOTI010000107.1:0-14253 GCA_031416255.1 Sphingomonadales bacterium
TATCGAGTCACAATGACAGACGGAGTGGTCAAGGAGATTGATAACCCCGCGTTTTTGCCGGAACAGAATTTCATCTCAAAAATTGAAGAACCGATGGTCAAAGCTTTTGTGATATGTCCGAACGAATACATCGGCGACATGATGTCGTTGATTTCTGAAAAGCGCGGAGCGGTGGATCACACGGAAACGCTCGATTCGCGCCGCGTCATGCTGACGAGCCTTCTTCCCTTAAGCGAAATCCTGATTGATTTTCATGATCGGATTAAAAGTATCACGCGCGGTTTTGGCTCGATGGATTACGAGTATGCCGATTACCGCGAGTCGTCCATGGTGAAATTGGAAATGCTGGTCAACGGCGAGCCGGTGGATGCTTTTTCCTGCATTGTGCATCGCGAGAAAGCGGAGGCGAGGGGACGTGCGCTGGCCGCGAAGCTGAAAGAGGTGATTCCCACGCAGCAATATCAAGTCGCGATCCAGGCCGCGATCGGCGGAAAATTTATCGCGCGCGAAACTGTCAGCGCGATGCGCAAAGACGTGACCGCAAAATGCTACGGCGGCGACATATCGCGCAAGAAGAAGCTGCTGGACAAGCAGAAGAAGGGCAAGGCGCGGATGCGCGAGTATGGCAATGTGTCGATCCCTCAGGAGGCGTTTATTGCGGCGCTGCGGATGGGGGAGGAGTAGCACCCCAATGGCCGATGCGAACCTGAAAAGGATCATCATAATCGCCGGTCCGAATGGCGCGGGCAAGACCACGTTTGCGCAATCCTTTCTTCCGAAGGAAGCCGGTCTGACACGCTTTATAAACGCCGATGCGATTGCCGCTGGGCTTGCCGCTTTTGCTCCGGAAACTGCCGCGATCAGGGCGGGTCGATTGATGTTGGCGGAAATCGCGCATTGCGCGCAGCGCGGCGACAGCTTTGCATTTGAAACGACGCTGTCGGGGTTGAGCTATCTCAAGCATATTGAACACTGGCGGTCGCAAGATTATGTTGTTAGCCTGTATTTCCTTAGCCTGCCCAACGCCGAAACGGCCATCGCGCGAGTTGCCGAAC
Organism: Sphingomonadales bacterium; assembly: GCA_031416255.1. Lineage (GTDB taxonomy): Bacteria > Pseudomonadota > Alphaproteobacteria > Sphingomonadales > Sphingomonadaceae > Sphingorhabdus_B. The sequence goes on from JANOTI010000107.1 coordinate 1,056, forward strand.
GAGTGGAACAGGGCGGGCATGACATTCCTGAACACGTCATCCGCCGCCGATTTGCCGCCGGTTTTCAAAACTTCCGGCAGCATTATCAGAGCGCTGTGGACTATTGGGCGCACTATGATAACACAGGGGCTGATCCAGTCTTTGTTGAATGGGGACAAAAGCCATGAGAAGTTTCGATCTTTCAAAAGCAACTGATCCGGTTTTGCGCGGTTCACTTGCCGCCATGAAGCGGGCGGCTGCGTTAGCGCGAAAGACAGCGATTCAGACCGATACGGCTATCGTACTCGTCCGCGATGGTAAGCCGATCCGCATCCCCGCCGCGCAATTGCGTGCAGGCAACGATTGACCAGAAAGGGCGCGTCAAAAGCGTTTTCGACAGTGTTTCCGGCGATCGATGACAACGTTTTAGAACCTTACTACGTCTTGCATATCGGAGGGGTGTATTTTGGCATTTGGGGTATTTCTACATCGAGCTGACTCAATTTATGACGATGAGCCAGACGCGAAATACCAATTTCCTAAACAGTATCTTGGCCGTGCATCGCAATTTGTGAATGACTGGATCGTCTATTACGAGCCCGTCAAAGCAGGCCGAAAAGGGTATCATGCGATCGCTAAAGTCGAACAGATTGTACCCGATCCCACCAATACGGATCGTTACCTCGCCATTATCGAGCGGGGCAGCTATTTGCCGTTCGATAGGGATGTTCCATTTAGCGATGGAACGGGCTTGGTAGAACGCGGATTACTTAACGACGCAGGCGCCATATCAGGTCGGGCGCAGTCGGCTGTGCGTCCGATCTCAGTTGAAGATTTCAACGAGATTCTGGAGCGAGGATTTGTAGATGAAAGTCTTATTCTGCCACGGGAGGGTTTTGACGAACCCGTAGGCCTCAAGTCTTCGTTAGCAGAGGAGAGGACTCCTTTCATATTCGACATTGAGCGGCAACGGCTGGACTACATAACTTCCCGGCCAAAGCGAGACCGCATTTTCCGGAAGCATGTTTTGGATGCCTATGATCGCCGCTGCGCGTTTACAGGTCTGCAAATCATAAATGGAGGCGGACGTGCCGAAGTTCAGGCTGCTCATGTCAAGGCGGTCGAATATGGAGGGCCGGATAGCGTGAGCAATGGAATTGCTTTGTCTGGAACCGCTCATTGGATGTTTGATCGCGGATTACTGAGTTTGAGCGATGATTTGGACATACTCGTGTCGAGGCACGTCAATGATATTCAAAGCGTATGGAACCTCATAAATGATACACGAAAAGCGATTGCTCCAGCGCATGCGATGCACCGGCCTCATCCACGCTTTCTCGAATGGCACAGAAATGAATGCTTCAAGCAATGAGCCAGTTTTAGCGCGATCTGGATAGATGCCTAAAGCGACTATGGGCGCAAAACAGTCTCTCCCAAAAAAAAGGGGCACCGCAAGCTTTTGCCTGCGGTGCCCTTTAGGCTGCTGTTTTTACCCTATAACCCAATATCGGATTAGAACTTAAACCTGATCCCTGCACGGCCACCGGCGCCTTGGATGCCGCGGTTGGCGTCTGGGCTGCTGAATGTGCGGATGTAGTTGCCTTCGATAAAGCCGCTGATCCCTTGTGTTTGCGCGATGGTGACGCCGAAGACGGCTTCGCCATAATCACGCAGACGGTTGTTGGTGAATGCCAGGTTCTGGCCGCCACCGGTGAAGGTCACATTGTCTTGGCCCTTGAATTCATGGATGTAATTGGCACCCGCATAGACCGCCATTACGGCTCCGCCCATGTTGAATTCGCCGCCGATGCGGCCACCGGCACGTCCGCGCAGGCCATCGTCTGCATCAAAATCAACTGTTGTGCCAAGCGGGCGCAGCTGGTCGAAATCATTCTTTACGTACGAGATGCTGGCCGCTGGCTCGATGAAAAATCCATCATCGCCAAAGCGGATACCCGCTTCACCGCGCACGCCATAGACGCCGCCTTTGAAATCCTGTTGGAAGTTGGCGCTGGCGGCGTTGGCATCGGCCCAATAGAAGTCATATTTGCCAAGCGCGTTGAAGAAGATGTTGCCGGACGAATAGCTGGCATAGGCACCAACATTGGCGACATCGAAATTCAGGCTATCGGGTGAGCGTCCAAAGTTCATCGACGAGTTCGTGTAACCACCGGTCACGCCAAAGGCAAAGCCACCGCGTTCGCCGCTGCCGCCGCTAATATCGATGCCAGCCTGGCCGCCGAAATAGTCCTGCTTAAAGCCGGTGTTGACGTTGCGCGATTGGCCGAACGCGTTGAAATCGCGGAAGCCTGACCGTGTTTCGGTCGAACCGTGCATTTGCACCCACATCCGGCCAGCGGGTTCGCCGCCACCTTGTGACCACAATGCATCACGGCGTGCGCGCAATTGTCCCGACACAGCATCCGCCGATTTGAGCCAGATGTTGCGGATGCCTTCGACATAATTCAGCGTGCGGAACGCAGCATCGCTTGGCGCGCCGGTCAACAGGAACGTGTTGTCAGCATTATTGAAGATGACTTCATAACGGACGAAGCCTGCGTCGAGCGAACCGCCAGCAAGATTGAACGCATTCGCATCCGATCCCGCGCCAGTGCGGACAATAACAGTGCCGGAGTTAAACACGGGCGTGGTGCCCAGCTGGTTGATCGCGACAGTCGTTGTGCCGGTTGCTGCTCCGCCGATGATCAGTTGATCCGCTATGTTCGAACCAAATTGAACGTCGAGACCCAGCGTGCCGTTTTGTCCGGCATACGTGCCGGGCAATGTCAGCGTGTCACCGACGCGGCCATTGCGCAGGTCGATAAGGCCGCTGTTGATCGTGGATTCCAGACCAACGAACACGGGTGAGACGGTGGCGGTTGCGCCGCTGCCGACCAAAATCGTGCCGCTGTTGTTGAAGACATCAACGCCTGCGCCGAAATCTGGGTTTGCAAGCACAGTGAACGTTCCGGTGTTGTTCAAACGATCGGCACCTGCGGTCAGCACGATGTCAGAGCTAAGGTTGCCGCTGTTATTGATCGTGATCGGACCGCCGGTTGCAACCAAAGCGAAGCCGCCCAGATTGTTGCCGATGGTGCCAGCGTTGTTCAGCGTGCTGGTTCCTGTCGAATTCAGCGTGATGAAATTGCCCTGAGTTGCAGCAAAGCTACCCGCTGCGCCGACATTGACGATTCCGTTGGTGCCGCTGTTGACGGTCAAGACATCAGCAGTCGTGCCGGTGGTGCGCAGTGCGCCGTTGACGTTTACCGTTGCAGCACCGGCGGTTGCGGTTGCGACTACAGCGCGCGAGCCGTTGCCGGTTGTGGTGACGTTGTTGACGGTGACGACAACGGGGCCAGTTGTGCTCGATGCTTCAACGCCGTTTGATGTGGCGCCTGCGGTCGAGACTGTGCCGCCGTTCGTGACTGTTGCGCCAGTCGGGCCGCTTGCAAAAATGCCGCGGCTGTTGGCGCCTTGGGTTGCGACATTGCCGGTGATGTTGACTGTCGAAGTCCCCGTACCAGCGATAGCGCGCACACCATCGGACGTTGCGCCCACGGTGCTGACGCTGCCGCCGTTAACAGTAGCTGTTGCCGATGCGGCTGGTCCAGGTAACACGACGCCCGCTGGGATTAGGACGCCGTTAGCATTCGCGCCCGTTGTGCTGATCGATGTGAAGGTCACATTTGCACCCGTACCGCCCGTTGCGACAACACCATCGGCGTTCGCGCCGGTTGTGGTGATTGCGCCGGTGGTGACCGTTGCGGTTCCGCCAGACGCCACGTTAATCGCATCGGAGTTCATTCCGGTAGTAGCAATCGTTCCCGATGTCACGGAAAGCGCGCCGGTATTGCTGACGCCGCGGATGCCGATTGCATCTGCTCCGGCTGTGGTGATCGAACCCGAACGGATTGTTATCGCGCCGGTACCGGTGCTTGCGCTGATGCCGTCAGAACCCTGACCTGATGTGGTGATGGTGTTGGTATTGACGGTCACGGCACCTGTGGTCGAGATTGCCCGGACGCCCGTCGCGTTGATGCCTGTCGTCGCAATCCGATCCAGTGTGACGGACAAGGGACTGGCATTGGTTGTAAGTAACGCGCCAAACGCACCATTGTTGGTCGTTGTGATGACCGTGTTTGTTCCACCGTTGACGGTTAACGCGTTGGCGCTAACGGCCGAAACGCCCGTAATCAATGATCCGGTGGTGTTAACGCGAACGCCGTCTTGCAAAATGATCGTCAGATCCGCTGGCGGTGCGATGTATGTGATGCCATTGGGATAAGGATTGCCTGCAGGCGTGCACGTTACTGTGCCCGGTGTCAGAGGCGCCGGACCGCATTCATCAGCAGCCGCAACAGGGCTAGGCATAGCAAGCAGGATCACTGCGAGTGTCCCGGTTAAGGCAGAGCCAACAGCGAGGCGCGAGAGCGTATGGTTGCGCTCAAAAGCGGAGGATGTGTTCATTTTTAACATGGGAAATTCGACCTTCAATGGCTTGGCTCTCGATCGAGAGGTGCCGTGGTAACCGATGTGCAGTCGAGAATGTTTCATCACGCAGCGAATATTTTTCGATTGGGGAAATTAGAACGGCTGCAGCCACGTCTGACATATAAGTAACAAATACCGCATTTATTCCACCGATGGAACAACAGCGACGATTCGCAGTTAATGGGTCTGGCTGCCCAAAAGTTACTTAGGAAAAATACGACAGTTTCCACAGCCCAAATTGGAATCCAATTGTTGTATAATTACGTTATTTTTTTCGTTTATCAGGAGTTTATATGCTGGCTAGACTTTTTGAATCGAAAGGCCGCAAGGCTGCCGATATGGCCGAGCTTGATAGGTTGGAGCGAAAATTCGGCGAACAGTTAGTGCAAGAATTGCGTGCCCGGATGGTGTGTTCGCAACAGGATCCGCGCAGCCGTGAACATTGGCAAAGGCTATTGAGCAAAGCTAAATAAGCTGAGGCTTTCCCCCTCAAACCCTCCGCTTTGTCGAACGACCCATGGGCCTGCAAACGTCTTTTTTGTGCGCAGCATTTGCATTCGGCGGCGCGGCGCATACAGTGCGTTCTTACGGGACATGCTAGGATCAATCCGGCACAGCGTAAGGGGAGAGCGCATTTGCGGCATATCGCAATAATCGGTTCGGGGCCTGCGGGCTATTACACAGCAGAGGCCGCGCAAAAAGCGTTTGGCGAGGATGTACGGGTTGATATCATCGACCGGCTGCCAGTGCCATTTGGTCTGATCCGATTTGGCGTTGCACCGGACCATCAATCGATCAAAGCGGTTTCGCGGCGGTACGAAGCGACAGCCTTGTCCGAAAATGTCCGTTTTGTCGGCAATGTGACGGTGGGGCAGGATGTCACTATCGATGAATTGACCGGGCTTTATGACGCTGTGGTGTTGGCCACTGGTGCGCCGAATGACCGGGCGTTGGGAATTGATGGCGACGATCTGGCAGGGGTGTATGGCAGTGCCGCTTTTGTTGGCTGGTACAATGGCCACCCCGATTTTGCCGAACTGAACCCGCCATTCGGCGGCAAGCACATTGTTGTGATCGGCAATGGCAATGTCGCTCTGGATGTAGCGCGGATTTGTTCAAAGACACGCGCTGAATTTGCAGGATCGGATATTGTCGCCCATGCGCTTGATGCGTTGGAGGGAGCACAGACCGAGAGCGTCAGTATCCTTGGCCGTCGTGGCCCGCACCAGATTGCGATGACACCAAAGGAGCTAGGCGAGCTGGGCCATTTGTCGCGTGCAACGCCGGTGGTGGAGCGCGGTGATCTGCCAGAGATCGAGGCCGACGCACTGCTCGAACCCGGCATGCGCAAATCGGTAACGCATCTGCGTGCGTTTGCGTCGATCCCCGAAAGTATCACGCCGATAAAGACATCCGCATCGAGTTTGATTTCTTTGCCGCACCTGTGCGGATTGAAGGCGACGGCAAAGTCGAGCGCATTGTTATTGAACGCACGCGGCTTGATGAAAACCTGAAAAGCGTCAGCACGGGTGAAACGTATACGATCCCCGCCAGCATGGTTGTCGCGTGCATCGGATACCAAACGCCGCCGATCCAAGGCGTGCCGTATGAACATGGCCGCGGCCGCTTTGCCAGCGACGAAGGACGGATATTGCCGGGGCTATACTGCGTGGGCTGGGCACGGCGCGGACCAACAGGGACGATTGGCACGAACAAGCCCGACGGCTTTGCCATTGTCGAATTGATTGCGGCGGATATTGGAGACGGGGCAGACAAAGCGGGGCGCCCCGGTCTTGATGCTCTGCTCGATCAGCGCGGTGTGCAAGTTGTGAAATACAGCGACTGGAAAAAGATCGAAGAAGCCGAAGCGGCACGAGCGCGGGATGGCGCGCCGCGGGAGAAGTTCGTGACGGTCGAGGATATGATTAAAGCGAGCGGGTGACGGCTGAAGGCTTTGTGTGCAACAGAGCTGCAAACAACGGATGAGGATACTGATAGCAAGTGCAGAAGTTGCGCTGTTCGATTAGTATATTATTACGAACAAAGCGGGCTTTCATGCAGAGAGATGGCGAGGCATTGAGACTTGGCCTAGACGCACCGCCCGTATTCAAAACAGACTTGGTTGCTGCGCCGACCTACCTTGCAATCGATCATGAAAATACGGTAGTTCCGCAAGGTGTCCAATAGGATATACCTTTCAAAATGGTTTCCTTTACGCTTCCCCCTATCATCACAGACTGGTTTTCTACACGCGGCTGGTCGCCTCGGCGGCATCAGCTGGAGATGGTTGCTGCGGCGGCTGAGGGGCGGCATGCTTTGCTCGTGGCGGCGACCGGATCGGGGAAGACGCTGGCGGGATTTTTGCCTACGCTTTCTGAATTGATTACTAATCCGGATTTCAACAGCCTCCACACCCTGTACATTTCCCCACTTAAAGCACTTGCCGTTGATGTTCAGCGCAATCTGTTGACGCCGGTGGAGGAAATGGGGCTACCCATCCGCATCGAAACCCGCACCGGCGATACGCCGTCTGAGAAGAAAGCGCGTCAGCGGATAAAGCCGCCGCATATCCTGCTGACGACGCCTGAATCGCTGTCGCTGCTGCTCAGCCACGAAGACAGCCTGTTGATGTTTGCAGGGCTAAAGCGGATTATCATTGATGAAATCCACGCCTTTGCAAACAGCAAACGAGGTGACCTCTTGGCGCTTTCGCTTGCGCGCTTGCAAAAGCTGTCGCCGGGTTTGCAGCGCGTAGGCTTGTCCGCGACCATATCCGATCCGGATGAATACCGCGCATGGCTCGCCCCTTATGGTGATATAGATGCGGTCCGGCTGGTTGAGGGCGAAGCGGCGGCCGAACCCAATCTCGAAATCCTGATCCCCGAGGACCGCGTGCCATGGTCGGGGCATAGCGGGCAACATGCGGTGCCGCAGCTGATCGAGGAAATCGGGCGCAACCGCACGACGTTGATCTTTTGCAACACGCGCTTTTTGGCGGAGTTTATCTTTCAGAAATTATGGGACGCCAACGACCCGAAATACAGCATTGGTATTCATCATGGCTCGCTGTCGGTAGAGGCCCGGCGCAAAGTCGAGGGTGCAATGGCGCGCGGGGAGTTGCGGGCGCTTGTCTGCACCGCGTCGCTCGACCTTGGCGTTGATTGGGGCAATGTCGATTGCGTGATCCAGATGGGCGCGCCCAAAGGATCATCGCGGCTGTTGCAGCGTATTGGCCGGTCAAATCACCGTATGGATGAGCCATCAAAGGCGATCCTGGTGCCCGGCAACCGCTTTGAATATCTGGAGGCGCAGGCGGCCTATGACGCGGTGGTCGCGGGACAGCGTGATGGCGAGGACTTTCGCCCCGGCGGGCTGGACGTGCTGGCGCAGCATCTGATGGGTGTGGCCTGTGCCGGGCCGTTCAACGAGGCTGAGTTGTTAGACGAAGTGCAGTCAGCGTTGCCCTATAGCGGCATTGATGCGGCGACATTCCACCGCGTGATCGAATTTGTTGCCACCGGCGGCTATGCGCTGAAAGCGTATGACAAGTTTCGAAAGCTAGTGCCGGACAAAGCGGGAAATTGGCGCCTGTCTCACCCCAAATTTGCGGCGCAGCACCGGTTAAACGCCGGCATAATCGTGGACGCGCCGATGCTCGATGTGCGTTTCCGCAATGGCCGCAGTCTGGGCCGAGTTGAGGAGAGTTTTGCTGCCTCGTTGCGCCCGGGCGATAGCTTTATCTTCGCTGGAATAGCGCTTGAGGTTGAAAGCATCAAGGATTTGGAACTTTACGTCCGCGCCGCGAAAAGGGCCGCGTCAATCCCAAGCTATATGGGGGCGCGGATGCCGTTGACGACGCATCTTTCCGAACGAGTCCGTGGTTTTTTAACTGACCGGGCAAGCTGGGCGCGGTTTCCCGATGATGTCCGCGAATGGCTGGAAATGCAGGATTGGCGCAGCGCTATGCCAGAACCGGGGCAGTTGCTGGCCGAAACCTTTCCGCATGGTGGGCGGCATTATCTGGTGGTTTATCCGTTTGAGGGCTGGAACGCGCACCAGTCGTTGGGGATGTTAGTGACAAAGCGGATGGAGATGCGCGGCCTGAAACCGATGGGCTTTGTCGCCAATGATTATGCGTTGGGTATCTGGTCATTGGAGCCGGTCACAGACCCGGCCGCGTTGTTTTCCGCCGATATTCTGGCTGACGAATTCGTCGAATGGGTGGAGAACAGCTATCTGCTCAAACGCGCTTTCCGCGAAGTCGCCATCATTTCAGGCCTTGTCGAACGCAACCATCCCGGAAAGCGCAAATCCGGGCGGCAAGTGACGTTTTCAACGGACCTGATTTACGATGTGCTGCGCAAATACGAGCCTGACCATCTGCTGCTGCAGGCGGCATGGGCCGATGCCCGTTCGCGGTTGACCGACGTCGGGCGGTTGGGCGATTTGCTTGACCGTGCAGCCGGGACGATGTTGCATATTACGCTTGACCGCGTCAGCCCGATGGCGGTGCCATTGATGGTGATGATCGGGCGCGAAAGTGTGGCGCAGGGTTCTGTCGACGACGCGCTGTTGATCGAGGCGGAAAGCCTAGCCAGCATCGCGATGACACCATGAGCGCGCAGCTTGTAACGTGTCCAATACAGGCGTAGCTTCATTCAAAGAGGAGACTGCAATGTTGAGGCAAGGCAAGAGGCTGTTGGTTTGCGCGCTGGCGTTTCTGGCGCTGGGGCCGGCGTTGGCTCAACAGGACGCAACGGTTGAACAGCCAGCGGTCGCGGATGACGAAATTATCCCCGGTTTTGAACAGCAGTTTGTGATCGACCGCAGTGACCGGATGACCGTTCCGGTCAGCATCAACGGCAGCATAACCTATCCGTTCATTGTCGATACGGGCGCCGAACGTACTGTCATTGCCACCGACCTCGCCAAAACATTGAAATTGGAACAGGGGCCGCAACTGAAATTGGCGACGATCACAGGCGCAGCTTTTGCCGATTCCTATATGATTGAAAATCTAAAGATGAACTCGATCAACGTCGAACTGATCGAGGCACCGGGGTTGGAAAGGAGCAATCTGGGCGCTTATGGCTTGCTTGGTATCGATAGCCTTGAAGAGCACAAGGTGCTGCTGGACTTTAAAAACTCCAAAATGGATGTGCTGCCTTCCAAACGAAAATCAAAGCTGGGAAAATTAGAGCGCGGCATGATTGTTGTAACGGCAAAAAGACGTGCAGGACGGATGATCCTGTCCGATGCCGAAGTAGGCGGTGTGAAAGTTGATATCATCCTCGATACTGGTGCCCAATCCACGATGGGAAACAACGCGTTGCGTGACCGGTTGCGCAAACGCGATCTGCGGTTTGATTTCGTGCCGGTGCAATTGCGCAGTGTTACCGGCGATTTTTTGACTGGCGAATTCACTCAGGTTCGTGACATCGCAATCGGAGGCGTCTCGATTTCCGACTTGCCCGTAACTTTCGCCGACAATTACGCGTTTACGGCGCTGAAGTTGGACCGGAAACCAGCTATATTACTGGGTATGGACGCGCTGAAACTGTTTGATCGCGTGATGGTGGATTTTGCCAACCGACGGGTTGGGTTTGATTTGCCGAAGGGGGCGGGTACGCGGACTGGTATTCAACTTGCGATGAATTAGGATGGGCTTCTTTAAGTAGAGAATTGAACGTCTTGCCAGCCACCGGTCCGATGCGCATAGCGGCTTGATGCCAGCCACATTCCATTTTGCCGATAGCGAGTTTGTCGCTGCAGGAGAAGCTGCACTTTTTTGGCCTGCGCATAAAGCCTTGCTGGTTGCCGATCTGCATTTGGAAAAAGCGTCAAGCTATGCCGCGATGGGGCAAATGCTGCCGCCTTACGATAGCCGCGCGACATTGTCGGAACTGGCCGGATTGGTTTCGCGGTTTGGTGCAACAGCGGTTTGGTGTCTTGGCGATAACTTTCACGATGACGGAGGCGAAAGCCGCTTGGAGGAGGAGGCTGGAACGTTACTGAAAGCGCTCACCTCCGAATTCGATTGGCGCTGGATCGTTGGCAATCATGATCCCGGCATTGGTGCCAATTGGGGCGGAACGGTATTTGACGAGATGGTTGTGGATGGCATCGTCCTGCGCCACGAAGCCGAGCCCACCGCCAGCCAGCCCGAAATGTCGGGGCATTTTCATCCAAAGCTGCGTCAGCAGCTGCGCGGGCGGATGGTGTCGCGGCGCTGCTTTGTGCGTTCCAAGACGAAGCTGATTCTGCCCGCATTCGGAGCGTTGACCGGCGGGTTGGATGCTGATCATGACGCCATATCAAAGGCGTGCGGCGGGAAGAAGCTGGAGGCATTGATCCCGGCGGCGGGGCGGGTGCTGTGCTTTCCGTTAGGCGCGCTGCCCAAATAAAGCCGTGCCGACACGAATGTGAGTCGCGCCCAGCATAATCGCAGTGCCGAAGTCGTCGGACATGCCCATGCTAAGCTGGCTCAACCCGTTCCGAGCCGCCAGTTCCGCTAGCAGAGCGAAAAAGGGGGCAGGTTCGATACCGGCCGGGGGCAAGCACATCAGGCCGATGATAGGGACACCTTCAACCTTTGCAGCAGCTAGCAGAGCGGGGATGGCGGCAATCGCGCAGCCGCCCTTTTGCTCTTCAGCGCCAATGTTGACTTGCAGGAAACAGGGCACGGTTTTGTACTGTTCACGCATTGCTTTGCCCAGCGCTTTGGCCAATGAAAGCCGATCAAGCGAATGGATACAGTCGAAGACTGCAACGGCTTCGTCCGCCTTGTTTGACTGCAACTGCCCGATCAAATGCAATTCAACATCGGGGACGTCCGCCTTTAACTGAGGCCATTTTGCCTCGGCCTCTTGCACACGGTTTTCGCCAAAAACGCGGCAGCCAGATGTGAGCAGAGGACGAATTTCATCGGAACTGCGGGTTTTGGAAACGGCAATGAGTTTGACGGAATCTACTTTGCGCGCAGCGATTTTGCACGCGCACGCGATTTCTGCCTGGACAATATTGAGTGGATCAGAGGTCGCATCAGCCATAATCGAGCGCTATAGCGAAGGCGATGCCGCACCGCCAGCCATACAACAAACGCCGCTTACCCAAAATCTGGTTGCTGACCGATCCGCGATTGGGCGACGGGTTGCAGGCTGCTGTGCGGAAATTGCCTTTGGGGTCGGGCGTAGTGTTTCGCCACTATGATATGGCCCCCAACGAACGGCTTTCGCTATTCCGGCAAATTGCACGGATATGCCGGCAACGGGGGCATGTCTTGGTGCTTGCAGGGCAGGATGACTGGAGGGCGGATGGTGTCCACGGACGGGGGCGTATTCGCCCGGTTCAGATCCTGAGTATGCCAGTGCATTCGGTGCGCGAAATCCGGGATGCGCAAAAACTGGGCGCTGACCTTATGTTCCTGTCGCCTGTATTCCCAACCGGATCGCATCCCGGAGCGCGCGCTTTGGGTTTACTGCAGTTTTCAAGACTGGCGTGCCTAGCCGCCCCTGCAAAAATTATCGCTTTGGGTGGTATGACGCGCAACATAGCGCAAGCGATCTCAAATCGTAATGCTTATGGCTGGGCAGGAATTGACGCTTTTAGGCGGTAAAAATCAGAACTTAATTTTGGTTCCGACATAGACCGCTTCGCTATCGGCCTGAGCAGCGGTTGCTGGATCAACGCGGTCACTGTCGCGTGAATAGCGGACACCGGCGGTAACATCGACACCTTTGGCAACGCGGAAGCTGCCGCCAACATTAACACTGTAATCGCCTGCCGCTGCTTCGTTGCCACGAAGGCTTGGCGCTGTGCCTCGTGGGCTGGCGACTTTCAGGTCCGTACCGAACCGGCTCGGTTTTTTCTTTGCGCTATCATCAAGACGGAAGTTGCCGTTGCCGAGAATTTCGCCAAGGCGCGGCTGTTCAGATGATGTGCGCGGCAGTTGGAATGCCTGCCATCCGCGCGCGGTGGTCAATTGATAGCTGCTGTTGTTCAAACGCAGCGTTGTACCGCTGCCGACATCCATTTTGGACAGAGCATTGCGTACGGATACTGCATTGCTGCCTTCGGCACGCGCAGCCACAGTAAGAGTGTTGCTGGAACGGCTACCAAGCCCGGCAGGGGTAAAAGGAAAGCCATTTTCGCGAACGGCATTGCCACGCATGCGTTCTGCAAGTCGGCTGTCGATTCCAGCAGGTGTAAAGCTAGTGGCCCAATCCGATGCAGAGGACGCACTGTCAGCCGATTGAAACTGTGCAGCAACGGCGGGTACAACAACAGGCGACAGCAATAAGGCGACTACCGCGCAATAAACGGCAAACCGTTGTGACTTCCCACCAAATGTTTTCGTGCCCCGTTGCATATACTTGTACCAAACGACTCCTACTGTTGTCGTTATATGCTTCTGGGCCTGTGGACAAAAGCAAATAAATGTTTCGAACCAACAAATTTCGCTCGTGTATCTGTGATATCACAGTTTTAGGGTAAAGGATTGCATTTTGGGGCAGTTTTGCTGTTCAAACCGTAGGCCGTCGCGACGATCTGTGGCCAATTTACCGTTAAGCGCTGCGAAAGCTTGCTCACGCTAGCAAACGCGCATAGGGACATGGATAATCGTTGCAGTAATGCAGCCAATTTTGCGAGGAACAGCTATGCGTTTGAATGGGTTTGCCCTGGTTATGGTTTCGGGGTTGGCGCTTGCCAGTTGCGGTGGCGGGAAAGA
>JANOTI010000108.1:0-2961 GCA_031416255.1 Sphingomonadales bacterium
TCGGTCAGATGCGCGTCCATGATTGTTACCTCAAGCGCGTCAAATTCAGCCTTGATTGCGATGGTCATGCCAATGGACGGGCTCGATATCCCCGCCGCAGAAAGCGCGAGTTCGGGGCTGTAGGTCAGCTCTTGTTTGAAACTACCCAGCTTCACGAATTCGGGTTTTCCGGGCGCGTGCTTGGATTTATCCTTATACTGGTTGAACACCGGTGAATTGGCCCAGCCTTGCGCAAAGGCCGCAAGCAAATCCTTCGATTTCAACTGCTCCGAAATCGCGTTGGCAATTTTCGCACCGCCCAGCGCCGACAGCGCCTTGGCCCATTTGGCATTGCCCTTGTCGCCGGTTGCTTCCAACTGCGTGCGTGCAGCGGCGGCGGCTTCGTCGAAACTTTCCGGCGGAATCATCTGTTCAATGTCGATTTCAATGCGGTCGTTCATGCGAAAAAATCCTATGCAACTATGGCAATATTGTCTGGAGTAGAGGCCGAAAATCCGGGGATGACGACATCAAAACTAACCTCTGGAACGGACAGCGAAGGGTTGCTGACCATCCGTGAAGCCCCGTCGGCAATGCTACAATCCATAGCAACTTTGGGCGTCAGCATGAACTTTGCAGCCGTTCCTGCAGCGACCAGTGCGGCAAAAGCCGCAGCGATGATCCAGTATAGACTGTTGTCAGGCTTTTGCGCTTCCACAACCGGTGTCATCACAGCCGCTTTGGCGACGGGAGTTTCGGGTTGGACAATCTCGGCCACCGGCGCTGGTTCTGGCACAGGCAGTTCTGCTGTGACTTCGGACTCGAACATGGGTTCCGCAACAGCCGTTGCGGCAATAGGCGCCGCAAGCGTACGCGCCGCAGGCTTGCGAACCACAGGCTGTGGCTTAGGCCGCGCAACAGCGGTCACTTTCGGAGCTGTCCTGGGCGTTGTGCGCGGCAATGCTTGCACGACGGGATCATTGCGGACGTAGATTATTTCCTGCTTGGGTGGCTCAACAGGAGCCGTTGCTACTGGCGCTGGCTGAACAACCGGCTTCTTCTTTTTTTTGAACAGACCGCCAATGGCTTTGGCCGCATCGCCGACATCAACCTGTACGCCGACGCTCCCGCCTCCACTGCTTCCGCCAGTGCCAGTGCCGCTGCCGCTTGGCTGGGGGGCGGAACACGCAGGGTTTGTCGGTGAACATTGCGCCTGCGCGCCACTGCTTTGCATGCCGAATGCCGCAACCAGCAACGCTGCCGCAAATCCTTTGCCAAATTTCATCACAGTTCTACCCCCAACGCCCCGTATCGTCTTGGTCGTATTAAACAGCCAATTGGTTCATTCGGCAAATCAATTTTACAGTTTGCAGAGTTTAAACCGGCTTCTTTGCCCCACTCTTCGCTTTCGCTTTATGCGCGGCGATATCGGCATCGATAGTGTCGATCCGGATCCGCTCTGGCGAATCCTTTGGCAAGCCCTTTAGCCGCGCAGAAGCCCACAAACTGCGCCGTTCGGATTCGAGAGATTTGAGATAAAGATCAGCCATAAGGAACGCCATAGCGGGATTGCGCGGTGGGGGATAGGGGGATGCTCTAAAGCAAAAACCAGCCACCGGCACTTGCGCCAGCAATGGATTGAAAGATCGCGATGCCATGCAGGTTGCCGCAAAAGGGCTGCTTGCGGGTTTTGTGGCGGAATATGGCGCGTCCGGCATAAGCGCCAAGCGTGCCTCCAAAAAATGACCAAGTCTGCAACGCAGCCTCCGAAATGCGCCACGATCCCTCTTCGGCGCGAATTTTGTCGAGGCCGAACAGCATGAAAGTCCACACATTGACGGCGGCAATCGCAGCGATGATTTTGGATAGCGTCAGATACTGCATAGATCAGTCGATGTGGCCTGCGTCATGCAACAGCTTTGCCTCTGCTTCGTTTTTGGGTTTGTAAGAAACAAATTCACGCGTCCCGAACGACAATCCCAACTGTTGCATGAGTACACGATCCGTTTCGGAATAGAGGATAGCGATACCCTTAGGCGCAAGATTATCGCGTGCGCCGCCGTTGCGCCTTATGCGTTTCATAAAGTCGTCTTGTGCGGCGATGCTGGCGATCAGGACGCGGGAGACAGGCGTCTCGAGGCAAGTTTCAAACAAGCGGGTCAGGCGGTCGGTCCCGCCGCGCGGTGACATGATTTCTTTCATGTCTTGCTTGCTGATTAAGGTCCAGAAATTTGGCGTGTAGCCAAAGTCCTGCACCATCCACCAGATGTTGCGCGTGCCTTCGGCGGAAAAGCTGGTTTTCTTGTCCCGATTTTCGCCCGTGCGCAGATATTCCTGTCGTGCCCTGACTAGGCCGACGGCGCAGGTCGAGGCTTCCTCGTTCACACGCAGCAGTATCAGCAATTCGCCGATAGCCTCCAACGGTATCATCCAGCCGGATTTGCCGCCTGTTGTTGATTTCACATCAACTTCCTGACCGCCAATTAGAAAATCCAGCTTCACGCCCTTTGGAACCTGCAACCAGACGCGCAGCAGTATTTCGAACTTGGTGCCAAGATAGGTTTTCTCGGTTTTCTCAAGGTCTGAGAGGAAATAGCGGCCGGTGCGGGCCGTATCGATTACCTCGTCAATGGCGGAACGAAAGAAGGAACGCAGCTTTTCCTGGAAAAGTTCCTTGCCTTTGACCGCCAAAAGCAGGTCTCGCTCCAAACCTGCAAGGTAAGCATGGTCAATATGGCTGTCAGACAGTGGCTGATAGCCGCTATCGTCAAACAGGCTCACGCAGCGCGCACCAAGAAATGTTTTTGAACCGAAAGGGCAATCCTGATCCTGTTGGCCACAGCTTTCGCAACCGGTGGGGGAAAGGCATTGCCAACTTGGCGATAGCTTGTGGTTTTGCCGCCGTGGAATTTCCAGCTGTCGGGGAAGCCTTGCAAGCGCGCCACCATGCGCACAGTCAATCGGGGGGCTCCAAAGAATTCG
>JANOTI010000109.1:0-10459 GCA_031416255.1 Sphingomonadales bacterium
CTGCTCACCGCACTCGGAATTTGGAGTGCCACGACCCTGCCGATCGACGCGGTGCCTGACATTACCAATGTTCAGGTACAGATAAATACAGAAGCGGAGGGCTTTTCGCCGCTGGAGGCTGAGCAGCGGATCACCTATCCGATTGAAACCGCTTTGGCTGGCGTGCCGAAGCTCAATTACACACGTTCGGTATCGCGCTACGGTTTGAGCCAGGTCACGGTCGTGTTCGAAGACGGGACTGACTTGTATTTCGCGCGGCAACTGGTCAACGAACGATTGCAAGCAGCCAAGTCGCAATTGCCGCCCGGCATCGAGCCGCAAATGGGGCCAACCGCAACCGGGCTTGGCGAGATATACATGTATTCGGTCACGCCCAAAAAAGGCGCGCGTAAATCCGATGGCAGCGAATGGACGCCGACCGACTTGCGCACTTTGCACGACTGGGTTGTCCGTCCGCAAATGCGTAACGTGCCGGGTGTCGCTGAAGTCAACACCGTTGGCGGCTATACCAAGCAATATCATGTAACGCCCAATGCCGAACAACTTGCGGCGCTGGAAATTTCGCTGACAGACGTTGTCGATGCGCTTGAGGCCAACAATGCCAATGCCGGCGCTGGTTACGTTGAGCGTGCCGGCGAGCAAGTCCTGATTCGTGTGCCGGGACGGGCGGAGACCGAAACCGACCTATCGCAAATCATCGTTGCCAAACGCGGCGGCGTTCCAATCCGCGTTGGCGACATAGCCGAAGTTGTGATCGGTTCTGAATTGCGTACAGGCGCTGCCACCGAAAACGGCAAAGAGATTGTGCTTGGCACGATCTACATGCTGACCGGCAGCAATCCGCGCATCGTGGCGCAAGCGGCAGCGGAACGGCTGGAGGCGGTCAATAAGTCACTGCCAGCGGGCGTCATCGCGCAGCCTCTCTATGACCGGACTGAACTGGTCGAACGCACGATAGCGACGGTTGAAAAGAATCTCGCCGAAGGGGCGTTGCTCGTCATCGTCATCTTGTTCTTGCTGCTCGGCAACGTCCGCGCCGCACTAATTACAGCTGCGGTCATTCCAATCGCAATGTTGATGACGCTCACCGGCATGGCCGCAGGGCGCGTCTCGGCTAATCTGATGAGCCTTGGTGCGCTCGATTTTGGATTGATCGTTGATGGCGCGGTTATCATTGTTGAAAATTGCTTGCGGAGACTGGGTGAGGCCCAGCATAAAATGGGCCGATTGCTGGACCGTGAGGAACGCTTCGGTCTGGTGGCCAAAGCGAGCAGCGAAGTCATTCGCCCTTCAATCTTCGGCGTCATCATCATCACGGTGGTTTACCTGCCAATCTTCGCCTTGTCGGGTATCGAGGGCAAAACCTTCCATCCGATGGCGATTACGGTGATGCTCGCGCTAACAGCAGCTATGTTGCTTTCATTGACCTTTGTGCCAGCCGCTATAGCCATGTTTGTCACCGGCAAAGTCGAGGAGAAGGACAATCGCATAATGGCATGTGCGCGGGTGCGCTATGCCAGCATATTGGACCGCACCGTGATGCACGGCAAAGCACTGATAGCCGGAGCCGTGGTGCTGGTCGCACTTAGCGGATATGGCGCTACGCGGCTGGGTTCGGAGTTCATTCCCAATCTCGATGAAGGCGATATCGCAATGCATGCGCTGCGTATCCCCGGGACCAGCCTTGGCCAAGCCGTGCAGATGCAGGAATCGCTTGAAAAGCGGATTAGCCAGTTTCCCGAAGTCGAGCGGGTGTTTGCCAAAATCGGGACGGCGGATGTCGCCACCGACCCCGTTCCGCCATCGGTGGCGGATAACTTCATCATGCTGAAAGACCGGAGCGAATGGCCCGACCCGCGCAAACCGCGGACACAGCTTGTCGATGAACTCAACGCAGCCGTTCAGAAAATACCGGGTAACAATTACGAGTTCACACAGCCTGTCCAGATGCGGCTGAACGAGTTGATTGCAGGCGTGCGTGCCGATGTGGCAGTCAAGCTGTTCGGCGAAGATTTGGATAAGTTGTTGGAGACCGGCGGCGAACTCGAGACGATCCTTGAGTCCATACCGGGCGCCGAAGATGTGAAGCTGGAGCAGGTTACCGGGCTGCCGGTGCTTTCCGTAACTCCGCGCCGCGCAATGCTGGCCCGTTACGGCATTAACATCAAAGATGTGCAGGATGCGGTATCGACCGCCACCGGTGGCCGCAATGCAGGCGAAGTGTTCGAAGGCGACCGGCGTTTTGCGGTGGTCGTGCGCTTGCCCGAAGCCATACGTACCAATCTCGATCAATTGGGTCGTTTGCCCATCTCACGTCCCGGAGACGGCGGTGGCGCTTTCGTGCCGCTTTCAGAGCTGGCTGACATCGGCTTGTCGGTGGGCCCCAACCAGATCAGCCGCGAGAATGGCAAGCGCCGCGCAGTGATTACAGCCAATGTCCGTGGCCGCGATCTTGGTTCATTCATTACCGAATTGCGCGCCAAGATCGACAGCGATGTAACGCTGCCAGAGGGCTATTATGTCCAATATGGCGGCACGTTCGAGCAGCTTCAATCGGCGGCCACACGCCTGCAAATCGTCGTGCCATTGGCACTGATACTGATTTTCGGATTGCTGTTCATGCTGTTCAGATCGGTTCGTGATGCCGCCATCGTCTTTTCTGGCGTGCCGCTCGCTTTAACCGGCGGCGTAGTTGCCTTGGCTTTGCGCGATATTCCGATGTCGATTTCGGCTGGTATCGGGTTCATTGCCCTATCGGGCGTCGCGGTTCTCAACGGCGTGGTTATGTTGTCGTTCATCAAGGATCTGCGAGAGCGGGGCATAGCCCTCGACGAGGCTATTCGCGAAGGCGCTCTGACCCGTTTGCGTCCGGTATTGATGACCGCCTTGGTTGCCTCATTGGGCTTCGTCCCGATGGCGCTCAATGTGGGTGCAGGGTCGGAAGTCCAGCGACCGCTCGCAACCGTGGTTATCGGCGGGATCATATCCTCGACGATCCTGACGCTTATCGTTCTACCCGCACTCTATCGCCTCATCCACGGCAAGAAGGAGCCAGCCTCCGACATGCCGCAACTTCAACCTTCAGCCTAAGCAGAAACCCATGACGCTAAACCTATCAAAGCAATCCATTACCGCGCTGCTGACAACATTGTTGTGCTTCGCCTTTGCTACCACGGCTTACGCTCACGGCGTGGCCGAAGGCGATCAGGGCTATATCGAACAGACCAGCGGACCGCAGATTATGGCGTTCCTCTATCTCGGCGCGAAGCACATGGTTACAGGTTATGACCATTTGCTGTTCCTATTCGGGGTCATTTTCTTTCTCTACCGCGCGAAGGATGTCGCCACCTATGTGACATTGTTCGCAGTTGGCCACAGCACGACTTTGCTTGCCGGTGTTTGGTTCGGAACCAATGTCAGTTCTTATGCGGTCGACGCAATCATCGGGCTTTCCGTGGTGTATAAGGCACTCGATAATCTCGGCGCCTATCAACGATGGTTCGGGATTCAGCCAAACACCAAAGCGGCGGTGCTGATCTTTGGTTTCTTCCACGGCTTTGGTCTTGCAACCAAATTACAGGAATTTTCGCTATCACCCGATGGCCTGCTCGCCAATTTGATTGCGTTCAATGTGGGCGTTGAAATTGGACAGGTGCTCGCACTTGGCGCGATCCTGATTGCGATGGGCTATTGGCGGCGCAGCGCCAGCTTTGGTCGCTTAGCCTTTGCTGCCAATGTAGCGCTGATGACGGCGGGCTTTGTGCTGTTTGGCTACCAGCTCACCGGATATTTTGCAGCGTAATTGCTGTTTGAAAGGACTGACATGACGAATTTTGAAACACCTGATCGCGCCTTATTACCAACGACTGCGCAGCTTAACCGCGCCGCAGGTCTGGCAGCTCTCATTGCCGGGATCATATTGGTCACGACCGTGCTGCCTGCCGAATATGGCATCGATCCGACGGGTTTCGGTGCAATAACCGGCCTAAAAAAGATGGGCGATATGAAGGAGGGCGAGGATGTGGAAGGTAAAGATCCTGCAGCTACCAAAGCGATAAATGCACCTGTCGCGGAGGCAACGAAATCATCACCCGGCGTTCAGACCGGCAAGGTTATCCTTACGCTTCAACCAGGGGAAGGAAGGGAAGCTAAAGCGACGATGAAAGCTGGCGAAGAATTTGATTTTGCGTGGACAACGGACGGTGGCCAAGTCAATTACGATCAGCACGGCGAAATCGCCGGTGCTGCCAGCGACGAATTTACCAGCTATGAAAAAGGCACAAAAACATCGTCCACGGGCAAGTTCCGCGCGCCCTTTGACGGCACACATGGATGGTATTGGCGGAACCGCACAAAGGGTCCGATCACGATCACTGTCACAGCAACTGGGCAATTCGAAAAGTTTGAATTGAAGAAATAAGAGCCATTCCGGCTGTACCGATATTGGAGAATCTTATGCGTAGAATCTTGCTTTCAACTGCCATTCTTGCAACATTTGCCAGCCCAGCACTCGCTCATCCCGAACATGAAGAAATGCCGCGCCGTGAAGTGCGCAAACCGATGGCAGAAATAGCCAAGGGCGAGGTCATCAAACTGGTGACACAAGCCAAGCTGGCCTCAAGTTGGAGTTCGGCAAAGGCTTTGAAAACCGAAACCAGGACGGTCAAAGGGCTGCAGCGCTGGGTCGTTACATTCCAGAATCCTGCGATAAAGGCTGTCTCAAAGCGCACCCTGTACGTCGTTCTATCCCAAAATGGCGATTTTGTTTCGTACGGCCATATTACCCCGAAATGAGAATAACGTAAGCTGGGATATTCTTCTAACAACATCCAGCTGGCCAGACGATGCGATAAATTTGGACTGACGCCTGGCCGAATATTGTGACGCGGCTATTGATGCCCTTTGGATCAGGGCAAATTTGATCCGCGATCAATCGAAAAACGCCCCGGCCCGTTGGCATAAAAATACAATAACGCCCCCATAATTGCGACGTTCTTGAGAAACGGCCCCATATGGCCCGGAGCGACGTGAACGGCGATCGTAACCGGGATAAGCGTCACAAGAATGAGCAGCGCCGAGATGCGGGTCAAAAACCCGAGAGCGAGAGTGATCCCGAAAATTACGAAAACGATGCCGCTGAGCCAGAGCAGCCACGATGGATCACCGATCATGGTGACCACATCACGCCACGGCGATTCTGCCATCCGCTCAAGCATATAATTGTGCTCGCCAAAATGTCCGATCCCGCCGACGATGAATATCAGGCTGGTCGCCACTCGAAAGATCGGGTCGAACCACCAACGGCGGGCGTCGCCGGGGGCCAGCCAAGTGTCGATTTGCATTAGTTTGTTCATATTCCCCCCCAAAAAGTCCGGCCACTTTGCCAGAGCATGTATGCGGCCACGACAAAGATGACGACGGCAAACACTGTCTTCAGCGTGGCGGTGCTCTTTGCGAGCAGCCGTGAGGCCGCACCACCAATTAGGCTACCGATGATCCCACCGCCGACGAATACCACTGCCAGCGGCCAGTCGATTAAGCCAGAGACGGCATAGCTCACAGCGGTGGTCAAACCAAACATGGTCACCGCAACCAGCGAGGATCCGATCGCGTTGAGCATCGGCATGCCGGTCGCGGCCACAAGGCCCGGTACGATCAGAAACCCGCCTCCGATGCCGAAAAAGCCAGAAAAAGCTCCACTACCAAGACCAAAGCCGACAACCCTCGGTGCATTAGTGCGGCTGCACACAACGTTTGGATTACCCGGATCGCCACGATCCCGAAGCATCGTCACGCCAACGACGATCATCACGATGGCAAACAGGGACAGCAGACGTTGTCCGTCGATTGCCTTGCCGAGCGACGAGCCGCCGATAGCACCGATACTGCCTGCGACAGCGAACATCAGGGCGCAACGCCATTTTACGGTTCCGGCACGGGCATGGCCGACTAGCGCTGAAGCGGCGCTTGCCGCGACCGACAGCGCGCTGGTTCCGATTGCGACATGCGGGTTGGTCACCCCCACCAGATATACCAGCAATGGCACTGCGAGAATCGAACCGCCCCCGCCCACGAGTCCAAGGACGATACCGACCAGGCCGCCCGATAACGCGGCAAGTAAAGCTTCGATTGCGGTCATCACAAATTCAGGCCGACGACGCCGGATGATTCCAGGGAAGGTGCCGCAATAGCGTCGCCATCCCGCACCATCCGGTCGCGCCCGCCATCATCAAGCCCGCGCCAACAAAAGCCGATACGCCGAACAGGAAAGGCGAGACGAGAAAGCCGAGGGCCACCCCGAGCAAAACCAACCCGCCCGCGACCAATTGCACCTGGCGCATGATTTCCAGCGGCTGGCGCTTGTCGATTATTGTCGGGCGACCAGAGGAACGCCATGAATCAATTCCGCCTGCAAGAACATAACAGAATGAATCACCGCCGGCGGCTGCAAGCCGGTCGGCATTGTTTTGTGTGCGCGTGCCTGTGCGGCAGTGGAAAATCATTGGACCCGAATGGACTGCCAATTGTTCGATCCGCGCCAGGGGATGGTGGGCTGCACCAGAGATCCGCTCACGCGCATGTTCGTCAGCGTCGCGGATGTCGATAAGTTTCGCACCCAATGCAATCAAGCGCTCAGCTTCTTCGGGTTCAACAGCAGTCAGGGTCATCGGTTAGTCCTTGCAGTAAAGCTGGTAGAGTGTGCCCAGCAGGGTTTCGGTCCGAGGATCGGCGATCCGGTACCAGAGCGTCTGGCTCTCGCGGCGGAAGGCAACAAGGCCTTCATCGCGCATCTTCGCCAGATGCTGCGAAAGAGCCGATTGCGAGAGTGCGACCTCGCGCGCCAAGCCGCCTACGGTCATTTCGCCATGTTCGACAAGCTTGCACAAAACCATGAGACGACGCGTATTGGCCATCGCCTTAAGCAACGTGGAGACGTCGCCCGCCTTGGTTTCAAATGTAGTCAGGTCCATCGGGGGTTCGAGCATCGCGTAGTCCATAATATATTAGCTGTTGCTTATTTAGATAGCTCTCATATAATGTCAAGTACCTTCAAGGAACCACATGATGTCGAACCAGCCGATAATCGAAGCCTTCTTCGATGAGCCAACCAACACCATCAGCTATCTCGTCGCCGATCCCGCGACGCGCGATGCCGCAGTCATAGACCCAGTGCTGGATTTCGATCTGGCGAGTGGCGAAGCCGACGCGCGTTCGGCACAGCGTATTCTCGCCTTTGCCGCCAAGCATGGCTGGCGGATCGTCATGGTGCTGGAAACGCATGCCCATGCCGATCATCTGTCGGCCGCGCCCTTCTTCAAAGCAAAAACCGGAGCCGCTATTGGCATTGGCGAGCATATCCGCGATGTGCAGAAGATTTTCCGCCCGGTCTTCGCATTCGACGACATGAAGACCGACGGGTCAGACTTTGACCGATTATTCCGCGATGGCGAGCGCTTCGCGATTGGCGAGTTAGAGGTCGAGATCATGCATGTTCCTGGCCACACCCCGGCGGACGTCGTCTATCTCATGGGTGACGCCGCATTTGTCGGCGATACGCTGTTCATGCCGGATTATGGCACTGCGCGCGCGGATTTTCCCGGCGGCGACGCTCGCCAGCTCTATCGGTCGATCCGACGGGTGCTGAGCCTACCCGACGAAACCCGGCTGTTCCTGTGCCACGATTACAAAGCCCCAGGTCGCGACGAGTTTGCATGGCAAAGCACCGTTGGCGAGCAGCGCCGAACGAGTGTTCATGTAAACGAGAGCATTAGTGAGTCCGTTTTCGTTGCCATGCGGGAAGCTCGTGATTCCACTCTAGCCACACCAAAGCTGCTGCTCCCCTCAATACAGGTCAACATTCGTGCAGGCAAATTTCCCGAAGCCGAGACCAACGGGATCAGGTACTTGCGCATTCCAGTGAAAATCAAGAATTAGTCCCAGCCGCCCTCAGCTATTGCCACCTCTTTTATAGCTGACGAAAGGCTGTGCAATGAATTCGTAGCGGCTTACCGTTATCTCGTCTGCTAAACGGACTGCCCGAATCGTCCAACAAACCAGCTATGGCTACTTTCGCAAACCAACGTTCGCTTATTTACACACCCGTTGACACCGTGCGTGTTGAAATTGGGCGAGAAGCTGCCGTCGTCGATCCGATTCCCAGACCGAGTTAGATCAAAAATGTTACGAAGTGTGCTACGAGCTTGAATAGCGAAAGCTAGGAAAACTGGGGTTTTCAAGTAATGGTCGGGGAGACAAGATTCGAACTTGCGACCCTCTGGTCCCAAACCAGATGCGCTACCAGGCTGCGCCACTCCCCGACATGGAGCTCTATAACTCTTTCGTTTACCAAAGCCAAGGCTCTGATAAACATTCTGTGATGGCTTTCCAGACAAAGCCCGCAAGGAGCGAAGGCTGGTGGGCCCGGAGGGACTCGAACCCCCGACCTAGCCGTTATGAGCGGCCAGCTCTAACCAACTGAGCTACAGGCCCAAACCCGTCGTCCGTTCACGCCGCGCCGATAGCGGATGGTAAGGCGCGATTGCAAGCAACAAATCTATTTTCGACAATTATATCGGTTTTATCCCGGCAGAACGTACAATTTCGGTCACATGAGTCGATTTTACCCCCCGTGCCGCAAGATGTTCAAACATTTTTACCCACCAATCGTAAAAGCGCTCCAGCTCCTCCACGTTGCGCACATACGGTGTATGACCAATGGCGAGCGAAGGCGAATGGAACGAAAAGTTCAAAATCGGAATTTTTTGTTCGAGCGCGATATCCACCGCAATTTTTGCTTTTTCAATCGGGATGCCTTCTGGGGTCAAGGCGATGCGTTCCAACATTCCTGTGCGCGCCAATAGCCCACGGGAAGTCAGCGTTTGAAATACCTGGCTGAAGATAAATTTTCCGGCGGTTCGCAACGCTCCGCTGAACACTGTCGTTACCGGCATCTCGATCAATTTTTCGTCTGCAATCCAATAGGGATCCAATGGGCAATCAGCAAAATTAGGGCCACCCTGCCCCGAATAGTCAAACAGCGAACGAACCGAAGTGTCGATCGCCATGCCTAGATCCTGCAAAATTTTTCGGCTGTTTGCGCATGCGCCATAGCGACCTGCACGGTACATTTGCGGCTGCACGCCAAAACGGTCCACAATCAATGTATGCAACGCTGTCAGTTTGCTCCTCTCCAACTCTGGAGATAGGTTGCAAGCAAAACTATTGCGAACGTCCAGTTCTTCCATAAAGGGAGGATTTACCCATGGGTGCAATTGCACACCAACATCTGCGCGTTGCTCGGCTGCGTAACGGCTCAGCAATTCAACAGCGTTCGTATCATTGACTATAGGGTAATCAACCAGATAGGCTGGCCGTACCTGATGCGCATCACAAAGGCGCTGAAACCGGTCGATTGCGGCGACATGTGTGGTACCGTGCCGGTCGCGCGAAAACGGGGCCATCCAGTCAAATTCTTCTTCGGTATCTACAGTGACGATAAAGCGAGGGGCATTAAAATCAAAATCAACAAATCGAAGCTGTCGGGGATGGGCAGGCTGCAGATCAACCGATGCCGCCTTTTTGCCCCCCATCACTAATCGCCCCTTTGGTCCTTGTACAGGTGCTGGTCGTCTTGCACTGCAGGCAAAGTTACTAGCAGGCTTTCGTTTTGAAAGTGTAAACTACCTTCGACATTTCGCGCAAGGTTACGAACCAGGCGCAAAGAAAAGCCAAGACCCAGCAATGGCGACCCGCCAACAGGCGTTGTCGTACCCGGGCCTGATCCAAGCAACTCAGCTTCGCCTAACCCCGCGAGCTTGGACGGCAATGTCAGGCGAAACCGGTTTTGTGTAACGGCACCGATTTCGGTACTAAAACGACCGTTCAGCGCCTCGCCGGGTTCGCAACCCATAATAACCGAGGCAAGCAGTCTGGAGAATAGGCGTTCCGCCATATCCTGTTCAACGGCAAAAGGACGCACCGGATCTGCGATCGACAGATTGACTTCGACATTCAAATTGTCGCTAGCGGTGCGCAACCGCATGGCAAGCCGTTCGGCAAGCCAGCTGCACTCTGTGCTGCCGCTTTGCACCTCTAATACTCCGCGATCCATTTGCGCGGCGATGGCAAGGTCGTCAAAGCCCGACAAAAGCTGGTTAGCATCGCTCAGAATGGCGTCCGCTAGCCCGCGATAGCTATCATCGACCGACCCGAACATTTGTTGTTCGATAATTTCTGCAAAGCCCACAATCGCCCCCAATGGCGTGCGCAGTTCGTGCAAAATCTGTTGCATCTGTTCCGCCTGCCGCTTTGGATCAGGCGCAATGTCGGCAGTTTCAGCCACCGTTGGCCGCCGCATGATTCCTCTAAATCCTCGGAATCGGCCACTTTCGGCATCAAAAAAAGGCGAAGCACTCATGCGCCAATCGACTTCGACTACCGAAGCTCCACGAAGCCGCAT
>JANOTI010000110.1:0-1849 GCA_031416255.1 Sphingomonadales bacterium
GAGTGAAGGCCCGTCTCGAAGCACTCTTGCGCAAGGTCCCGGTCCTTCGAGACGGCACTTCGCTCACGCTCAGCACCTCCTCAGGACAAACGGTGAGATAGAGTTTCGTATCTCTTGTATGGTTTAATTTTGAACGGTTGCAGGTTAAGATAAACACCATGTACTCACTTCAACACTTGATCGCCGAAGAACTGGCCGTTCCCGCACTGCCGCAAGTGCACGCCTTTGCCGCGCACATCGCCGCGCAATACCCGTCGGCAGCCCGCGCGGTATTGTTCTACGGATCGTGCCTTCGCACCGAGCAACTGGATGGGCAAATGCTCGATTTCTACCTGATCGTATCGGATTATGACGCGGCCTATGATCGCAAATGGCTGGCCACATGGAACCGCCGCCTGCCGCCCAATGTCTTTCCGGTGCAAAATGATGGTCTGTCCGCCAAAGTCGCGGTGTTGAGCGAAGCGGACTTTCACGATCTGAACCGTGCGAGTGCCTCCGCAGTATCGGTATGGGCCCGCTTTGCGCAACCGGCGCGGCTGGTATGGGCCGCTGATGATGCCGCGCGGCAAAAGGCGGCGCTGGCAATATCCGGTGCTGCGCCCACTTTGCTCAACGGCGCGCTGGCGCATATGGGGCATGATGACGCTGTGCTTGATTTATGGGAGCTGGGTTTTTCGCTGACCTATTCAGCGGAACTCCGCGCCGAACGCAGCAATCGTCCGGCGTCTGTCGTCGAGTTTGACCCTGACCGCTACCGAGCGTTCGGCAAAGCCGCGTTGCTACACACGCCGATTGCCAATGCGCTCCGTGACGATGGCAAAGTCCACTTGCTCGCCGATCCAGATGGGCGGATTGTGACCGAGAAAAAACGTTGGCCGGGACTACGACGGCGCGGAAAAATGCTCACGGTGGCACGGCTGGCGAAGGCGGCGTTCACCTATGCAGGCGGCATCGATTACCTCGCGTGGAAGATCAACCGCCATGCCGGAACCAAAATAGAGATCAAACCTTGGCAGCGCAAATGGCCGTTGGTCGCAGCGTTGGTGTTGGTGCCGAGATTGCTTGCCAAGGGCGCGGTGCGTTAGTTTCGCACAGCCAGAAATCCCGCACATCCGATCGATAGTGCCGCTGCGGCCCATAGGCTGAACATGCCGAAATAGGTGAACAATGTGGCGCCCAAAACCGCTCCGCCAATTAGGCCGAACCACAGCATCAGAAACGGCAGCCAGGCAAATTTTTCACCGCCCGCAAACAAAGTCGCCAACCCTTGACCAACTTTAACCAACGCGCCTGTCATATAGGTCAGGCCAAAGCTAACGGTTCCCTCGCGTTCGAACAGCGTATTTTCCGCCCCCATGCAAAAGGCAACGATGCAAAGCGCGGCCGTCATCCAGCCCGATGATGCGACTAACGGAGCCGCAAATAACAATATCGCCATGATAGACAGTATGGCTGCTTGCCGGTGCTTGTCGTTCAATACCCCATACCGACCGATCATTGACCCGCCGGTTACGCCGACAACAAAACTGAACAACAATGCCGCGGCTAGACCGGCATACGGCGCTTGTTCAGCAATGCCGATGCTTAGGCGCGTCGAATTTCCGCTCATAAACGACAAGAAAAACCCGCCACTCGATACAAAACCTATAGCATCGACTAGTCCCGCGAGCATCGCAAGGATGATGGCCATCCTACGATCCGTCTGGTCCAATGACCTCATCGCGCTGCGCGGGTCAAATAATCCCCACAGCCTTCCCGGCCCGTTCAAACCGGCCGAGCACATCTTGCACCTGTTCGGCGGTATGCTCCGCACACAGCGAACAGCGCAGCAATGTCATGCCCGCGGGGG
>JANOTI010000111.1:0-3941 GCA_031416255.1 Sphingomonadales bacterium
ACACCACCCCCGCCGACTTCCCTGCAACACACTACGCGGCCCACGGAATGTCAGACCGTTTTGCTTTGGGCGTGGCAAAGCTGCTCCGCTGGGGCGCGGATACTTTTTTTGCCAAGCGTTATGGCAACCGTGCGATTGTGCTGGAAACGGTCGCTGCGGTGCCCGGCATGGTTGGTGCGACGTTGACGCATCTGCGCGCTTTGCGGTTGATGCAGGATGATCGCGGCTGGATTCGCACGTTGATGGACGAGGCGGAGAATGAGCGGATGCACCTGATGACCTTTATTGCGATTGCCAAGCCGTCGTGGTTTGAACGGATGGTGATCCTGACGGTCCAGTGGTTTTTTTATGTCGGGTTTTTCTTTCTGTATCTGGTTTCGGGGCGGACTGCGCACCGGCTGGTTGGCTATTTTGAGGAAGAGGCGGTGTTGAGCTACACACTGTACCTCGCCGAAATCGATGCGGGCCGACACCCGAACCCGCCAGCGCCAGCCGTTGCTTTGCGGTACTGGAACTTGCCCGAAGGCACGACCTTGCGCGACGTGATCCTGATCATCCGCGCGGATGAGGCGCATCATCGCGATACCAATCACTATATGGCCAATGCGCTTTCGGGGCGCGAGGCGGATCACGACACGATTTTGGCGTGCCCGCCGCATACGTCCCTGGATGCAGGGCTGACCTGATATGCGGGACTTTGCGGAGGGCGCGGGCGGCGTTATGCCTGCGCTATGAGCGTCACCAAAATCGTCCTGATTATCGTCCTATTGTCGCTGGGATTTCACCTGTTGCTTTACGGCACTATGAAACGGCGGATCGCAGCGGCGAAACGCAAAGAGGAGCAACTGCATGACTGATCACGCCAATCCGACGGCCACCGTTGAAAGCGCAGGCGGAACCTATGCGCAGCGCGTCCGGTCAAGGATGCACCAATGGGAGGCGGGGGAGCCGCCAGAGGTAGGCGGCACCGACAACGGGCCGACGCCTTATGAGCTGTTGCTCTCTGCTCTTGGCGCATGCACCTCGATCACGCTGGAAATGTATGCTGCGCGCAAAGGTTGGCCGCTGGAAAAGGTGCATGTCGCGCTGGAGCATTCGCAGGAAACGCGTGAGGGCGAAAATGACGGGAAGCCTGTTGATATGATCGACCGTATCGTTACGCTGGACGGGCCGCTGGATGCAGAACAGCGCGCAAAACTCATCGAAATTGCAGAGAAATGCCCTGTCCACCGCGTGCTGACCAACCGCATCGATATCTCTACTATGCTGGGATAGCGCCGGGTTGATTTGCGATTTTCGCAAGCCTATACCATCTTTTCCAAAGTCAGCGGCCTCCATTGGGGCCGCTTTTTGCCTTTTGGCAGCACAGAAAGGAAATACCATGTCGATCACTCCCCTGATGCCCGTCTATCCCCGTTGCGGGTTCCGGCCGGTGCGAGGCGAGGGCGCTTGGTTGATCTCCGAAGATGGCCGCCGCGCGCTGGATTTTGCCAGCGGCATTGCAGTTAATCTGCTCGGCCATGGCCACCCGCATCTGACCAAGGCGATCCAAGATCAAGCTGCTACGTTGATGCACGTGTCGAACCTTTACGGAAGCCCGCAGGGTGAAGCGTTTGCGCAGCGGCTGGTCGATACGACGTTTGCCGATACGGTGTTCTTTACGAACTCTGGCGCCGAGGCGGTGGAGTGTGCGATCAAGACGGCGCGCGCCTATCATCAGTCGGTTGGCAACGATCATAAATTTGAGCTCATCACCTTCAAGAACGCTTTCCACGGTCGCACGATGGCAACGATTTCGGCGAGCAATCAGGAAAAGATGCACAAGGGCTTTGCGCCGTTGTTGCCCGGTTTCAAATATGTCGATTTTGACGATCTGGAAGGCGCGAAAGCAGCAATGGGTCCGAATACTGCGGGCTTCCTTGTTGAACCGATCCAGGGTGAAGGCGGCGTGCGTCCAGCGTCTGACGCATTCATGAAAGGCCTGCGCGCTTTGTGCGATGAGCATGATTTGATGCTGGTCCTTGACGAAGTGCAGTGCGGCGTTGCCCGTACCGGCGCGCTGTATGCGCATGAGCTTTACGACGTAGTGCCCGACATCATGGCATCGGCCAAAGGCATCGGTGGTGGCTTCCCGATGGGGGCGTGTCTTGCCACGGAAAAGGCTGCGCGCGGTATGACCGTTGGCACACACGGGTCAACCTATGGCGGCAATCCCTTTGCGATGGCGGCTGGGAATGCTGTGTGGGACGTCGTCGCCAATGATGAATTCTTGGCACAAGTCCGCAGCACTGGCGATAAGCTGCGTTCCGCGATCGAGCAGTTCATCGGCAACTATCCCGACCTGTTTACTGGCGTTCGCGGCAAAGGGTTGATGCTCGGCGTGATGATGACGCATGAAGCGCGCGCCTTTGTGGCGCATATGCGCGACAATCACGGGCTGCTGATCGTCGCAGCGGGTGACAACACATTCCGCGTGTTGCCGCCGCTGAACATCGATGACAGCCATATTGCTACTTTCATGGAGAAGCTGTCGGCGGGTGCGGCGGACTATGCGAAGCCAGCGGCATGACGCGGCATTTTTTGAACCTTGCTGATGCGGGGGGCGATGCGATTGCGGCGATGCTGGGCGACGCGATTGACCGCAAAGCCGCTCGCGCAGGCTTTCCTAAAGGCAAAGCCGATAAAGACGCGGCGCTTGACGGGCACACGCTCGGCATGATCTTTGAAAAGAACTCTACCCGCACCCGTGCATCGTTCGAAATGGCGATCAAGCAACTGGGCGGCGACAGCATGTTCATGGCGTCTGGCCAGATGCAGCTGGGGCGCGGCGAAAGCATCGCCGATACCGCCCGCGTGCTATCGCGCTATGTCGATGCGATCATGATCCGCACCGACGACCATGCCAAGATTGAGGAACTGGCGCACTATGCCAGCGTGCCTGTCATCAACGGCCTTACCGACCTATCGCATCCGTGCCAGATTGTCGCCGATCTGCTGACCTTGATCGAACATGGCCAAGCTCTGCCCGGGCTTGAGATTGCGTGGCTCGGCGATGGTAACAACGTCCTCAACTCGCTGGTCGAGGCAGCGGGGCTGATGAAGTTCAACGTCCGCATCGGCGTGCCGCAAGGCTATGACAGCGACGCTGGCTTTATCGAAACAGCACGAGCCAATGGCGCGAACATCACCGTCACCCGCGATGCTGCCGAGGCAGCGGCAGGCGCAGATGTGATCGTCACCGATACCTGGGTGTCGATGGGGCAGGACCATGCGCATAACAAAATTGCAGCGATGATGCCTTATCAGGTGGATGAGCGGTTGATGGCGCTGGCCAAGCCGACCGCTAAGTTCCTCCACTGCCTTCCTGCGCATCGCGGAGAAGAAGCAACTGACGCGGTGCTTGATGGCCCGCAATCGGTGATCTGGGACGAAGCGGAAAATCGGCTGCATGCGCAGAAATCCATTTTGCTCTGGTGCCTTGGGCACTTGTGATGGCTGCCCCGCTGCTGACTTTCTCTGACCAGCCTCTTCGTTTTTCTATCCCCGACATGCATGCGCGTGGGCGTGTGGTGCGGCTGGATGCGGTGTTGAACGACATCTTGTCGGCGCATGCTTATCCGCCGGTGGTCGAACGGACTTTGGCCGAGGCGTTGGTGCTAACGTCTTTACTCGGCGCGACGCTGAAGGATGCTGAGGGGCAATTGACGTTGCAGGCGCAGACCGAAAATGGCGCGATTTCGATGCTGGTGTGCGATTACAAAAACGGCGCGTTGCGGGGCTATGCGCAGTTTGATGCTGCCCGCCTTGCTGAACTACCACAGGATGCAACGCTTTTTGGACTGTTCGGCAAAGGCTATCTCGCAATCACCTTTGACCGCGAAAAACCGGCGTCTGAGGGTGGCGGTCGTTATCAGGGGATTGTGCCGCTTGAGGGTGATAGC
>JANOTI010000112.1:0-8361 GCA_031416255.1 Sphingomonadales bacterium
CACAGTTTTATCGCGGCACAGACGCAGCAATACGAAACGCCCGTCGGCGAACGGGGCCTAAAGCTATCGGGCGGGGAAAAACAGCGTGTGGCCATTGCCCGCACGCTCCTTAAAAATCCGCCGATCCTGATCCTCGACGAAGCCACTAGCGCGCTGGATAGCCGTACCGAAGCCGAAATATTATCGACGCTTGACGAAGTCGCAAGGAAACGTACCACTATTGTGATTGCACACCGGCTTTCGACCATCGTTGATGCCGACGAAATAGTTGTGCTGGATGCTGGCCGCGTAGCAGAACGCGGAACACATGCGGCATTGCTCGAAAAACGCGGGCTTTACGCCGAGATGTGGGCACGGCAACAAGCCGAAAAAGAGGACGAAGCGGTCGCAGCCGAGTAAAGGATTGATTCACCTTTCTGTCACTTTGCTTACCAATTATTCACCGCGCCAGTTTACTATTGTCTGCATGATAGCGCGGAAACCGTTCGGAAAATTGGGCAAACGTTCATTGGCGCGGCTGACGACGGTGCTTGATGCAACAATGATGCTGCCCGGTCGAACGGTGCGCTGCCAGGTTGAAAACCTTTCTCGCAATGGCTGCCGCATCCTGTTGGATGAACCACCACGCACGGGCGCCACAGTCCTGATGCGGATCGACCGGATCGAAACTATGGCCACAGTGGCGTGGGTTCGTGGTCTGCGCTGCGGAATCACATTTGCAAAGGCTGTTCCGGTCGAGGCCATCGAACGCGTGCGTTGGATTGCCGACCATGAAGGCAGTCATGAAAAATCAAAACTAGCGGTCGCTGCAGCCGTTTGGCGGTGAACAACCACCACTAACGTTGATAGATAATTTTGCCATCCGTGACGACGGTCACGCCTATTTCCAAAATTCCACGTCACAAATGGCCTGCGACCCGGCTGTTGCGGTTTATCTGTAACAGCATCCTATATCCGGGGGCGGCTCTGAATCAGAAGCCGCTCCCGGTATTTTGTCTGCTGCGGGGGTGTTGGTTCAAAGGGGAGGCCCTAAACCTCCGCTTTTAACAACCAGTCGTGAAAAATTCGCACGGCACGTTGCTTTAACGCACGCGGACGGCACACAAACCAGTAGCTATAGGGGCTTTCAACTTCGGTATCGAACAGGCGTGTTAACCGGTCATCTTTGGCATCGCTAAAATGGCTGCCATGCATGATGGCAACGCCCAAACCATTGGCTGCGGCTTCCAACATCAAAGGGCCGCTATCGATATGATCGATGGCTTGTGGCTTTAGTTTGGGTTGGCCAATGGCGTTGCGCCATGCGTCAAAAATCAACGGCATGTCGCTATGGACCAACACAGTATGGTTTTTAAGATCGGCCGGGGTTTTGATCCCCTGCTCTTTCTGCATGGTTTCAGAAGCAATAGCGTAAACGGTATTCCGGTCCAGACGTACGCTGTACAATTTGGGATCAACTTGGTCGGCAATGATGATCGCGGCATCGACAACATCGCCCAGCAAGTTTTCGGCATGGCCCGATGTGTCCACATCAATGTGGAGTTTAGGGAATAATTTGCGCAATTCGGGAAGCCTTGGGATCAGGCGTTGCGTACCAAACAACGGCAAAACACCAAGCCGTAACCGGTATTCGCCACCCTCACCTGCCAGCTCTTCAACAATTTCAGCAAGCGATTCCAGCACCGGATCGACTGCAGCCATCAACACCTTACCATCGGAATTCAGATACATTGCTTGCGATTTGCGCTCGAACAGCGGCTTTCCCATAAAGTCTTCAAGCGCTTTGATCCGCCGGCTAAGCGCAGGCGGTGAAAGCGACAATTCGCTCGCCGCTGCTTTGGCGGACCCCAACCGCGCTGTGCGTACAAATGCTTCTAAGGAGCGAAGAGGAGGCAAGCGGCGCATTGTCAATTCTATCCTAATTATGATGCATTGCAGCATCTCTGCTTGGTGAGCTCCCGATCGGTACGAATTCTTGGATTCGCTTGGGTTCTTAGTAAAAGCCAATTCCAGTTTTTGCAACCGTAATTGCTTTCTTCGCACTTGCACAAAAAACGTGTCTGCCGCAACTGCAGTGTGCCTAACAGGCATCCTCTCCTAAAGACTTTTTTGGGTCGGCGTTCGCGCCGACCCTTTTTCTTTGCCTTTGGCGGTTGCCGCGCCGGATGCCTGCCCCTATCTTGCTTATCAGTGACGTGAGCGGAGCGAGAAAACCAAAATGGCAAAAGCAAAGGCACAGCGACTGCAAGTCGCCAATGCAAAAGCAGAGGATTCAGGCCGCGGTTTTGCGCGGCTTTCCCGGGAAATTTTGACCGAATTGGGCTTGCAGCAAGGCGATGTCATCGAAATCATTGGCAAACGGTCAACCGTTGCCCGCGCCGTCGATCCCTATCCCGAAGATGAAGGGCTGCACGTGATCCGTCTTGACGGATTGCAGCGTGCCAATGCGGGAGTAGGAGCCGGCGATCAGGTCGAGTTGCGCAAAGTTAATTCCGTCCCTGCAAAAAAGGTGATTTTTGCACCTGCACAAAAAGAAGTCAGGCTCGAAGGTCCGGGCGACGCACTGAAACGCAATTTCATTGGCCGCGCTCTGGTGGCGGGCGATGTTGTTGCTACGCATGGCCAGCAAAGGGTCGCTCCCGATAATATGCCGCCACAGTTGCGTCAGATGCTAGCGGCTCCGGCCTTTTCGTTAACGGAAATCAGGCTAACCGTTGTCTCCACAGCGCCCAAAGGCTTTGTCCATATCGACCAGGATACCGAAGTCGAATTGCGCGCCGAGTTTTCCGAAGCCGGTGACGTTCGCCGTGCAGACGTCACCTATGACGATGTCGGCGGCATGGGCGATACCATCCGCCAATTACGCGAAATGGTTGAACTACCGTTGCGCTATCCCGAATTGTTCACGCGTCTGGGTGTTGATCCGCCGCGTGGCGTGCTGCTGCATGGACCACCGGGGACAGGGAAGACCCGTTTGGCCCGCGCCGTTGCGAACGAGAGCGAAGCCGAATTCTTTGTTATCAATGGCCCGGAGATTATGGGGTCAGCCTATGGCGAGTCTGAAAAAAAGCTGCGCGAGATATTCGAAAAGGCTACTAAAGCCGCGCCCTCGATCCTGTTCATAGACGAGATCGATTCCATCGCCCCTGCCCGTGACAAGGTGCACGGCGAAGCGGAGAAGCGTCTGGTAGCACAGCTGTTGACGTTGATGGATGGGCTGGAACCGCGGACCAATTTGGTGGTTATCGCAGCAACCAACCGGCCAGAGGCCATTGACGAAGCGTTGCGCCGGCCAGGCCGGTTTGACCGTGAAATCATAATTGGTGTGCCCGATGAAAGCGGACGGCGCGAGATTTTGGCGATCCATACACGCGGCATGCCACTGGACGCTAAGGTCAGCCTGCGTGAACTGGCTGGCACTACTCACGGCTTTGTCGGCGCAGATTTGAATGCACTGACCCGTGAAGCCGCCATCGAGTCAGTCCGGCGGATCATGCCTAAAATTGATCTGTCCAGCGGAACGATACCAGCCAATATCTTGGATAACCTGAAAGTCACCCGCAACGATTTTCTGGAGGCATTAAAGCGTGTTCAGCCATCGGCAATGCGCGAAGTGATGGTGCAATCGCCCAATGTCCGCTGGTCCGACATTGGTGGATTGGACGAAGCGCAGGCTAAGCTGAAAGAAGGGGTCGAGCTGCCGCTGAAAAACCCCGACGCATTCCGCCGGTTGGGCATTCGTCCCGCCAAAGGCTTCCTGCTTTATGGACCACCGGGGACTGGCAAGACGTTACTAGCCAAAGCCGTCGCCTGCGAAAGCGAGGCCAATTTTATATCGACCAAATCATCGGATCTGCTTTCCAAATGGTATGGCGAAAGCGAACAGCAAATTGCCCGCCTGTTTGCGCGTGCACGCCAAGTTGCACCGACAATTATTTTCATCGACGAAATTGATAGCCTTGCCCCGGCGCGTGGCCGTGGCGGCGGCGGCGGCGAACCGCAGGCAACCGAACGGGTGGTCAACACGTTGCTGGCCGAAATGGACGGCTTGGAGGAGATGCAATCGGTGATTGTCATCGGCGCAACCAACAGGCCAACCCTAATGGACCCAGCTTTGTTGCGGCCCGGCCGCTTTGACGAATTGGTCTATGTCACAGTCCCCGATACTGCCGGCAGAAGGCGGATATTGGGAATTCACACTGCTAAAATGCCATTGAGCAAAGATGTCGATCTGGATGAAATCGCCGAAAAGACCGACAGATACACAGGCGCCGATCTGGAGGATTTGGTCCGCCGCGCTGGTCTTTTCGCACTGCGCGACGACGGCAGCGATGCGAACGAAGTCCGAAAAAGCCATTTTGTGCAGGCATTGGCGGCAAGCCGTGCGACAGTAACACCAGAAATGGAGACCGAATATCGGGCGATGGAGACCAAGCTGAAGCAGGCGGCCTTGGTTCCGCAGGGCATGGGCTTTGTCACCCCGGGCATGGTGAAACCGACACGAGCGTCAAAGCATGAGGATTAGGCAGTTTGGGTTGCAAAGGCTTAGCCCAAGCTGCGATCCACTGTCTCTCCCATACCGATCGCTTTGACCAGTACCATTCCTTCGATGGTGACCAGCAACCGCGCGGCATCGCGTGCGCGAGACGCTGGATCAGGGCAAGAAAGTTGCGCTTCGCCCCAGGCCAGAAAGTCGCTGCCGATCTGCATAGCGATTGGTGCGTAAAGCGGATCGCTCCGCCCTGCCCGGCTCGCCAGCTCAAGCCATACGCACATATAGGGCCAGAACTGCTCATCGAGCACCACCGATGACAAATGCGTGATAAGCTCTCCGAGCGGCAGTGGCTCCGGCGAGGTGCGCGCACTGAGCAGCGTCACCATCCGTTCGGCTATACGTTGTAGCGTCGCTGCAATAATCTCGGTCTTGTCGCTGAAATAATACAGCAACATCCGGTCGCTCGTCCCCACCGCTTTGGCAAGCGGGCGCAGGCTTGCAGCTACCAGACCATGCGCCAGAACGTGATCCGCCAGCCGCTCAATTATCACGGCACGCCGCGCTTCTGTTTTGTTTATAGTTTTGTTTATCGGCATCGTCGCAACCCTAAACCATTTTCATTCTTGTAGCGAATGCTACTTTATTGTAGCAACCGCTACACACAGAATCGATGAAAGGATGGGAATATGAGCAAAGTTTGGCAAAACTGGTTGTCCACATGGGCAATTTTAGTCACCGTTTTCGGGGTGATCTTGGCCGGGGCCGCTTTCCCGGCGACCGATGGACTGACGACGATGCTGTTCACATTCTTCGGCAATCCACTGCCAGCCGATATCGACTTGCACCACCGCTTCGCGATCGGCCTAATGGGTGCAGTGACCATGGGTTGGGGCCTCACCTATATCGGTGCATTCAAAGCATTGTACGCGCTTGATCCGGCAACAGCCGCGCCAATCTGGCGCTACCTGCTGTTTATCTCGGTCGTCTGGTATGCCGTCGACTCGGCGATTTCCATCGCCACAGGATTCTGGATGAACGCTGTATCCAACACGGTATTTTTAATAGCATTGCTAATACCGCTCGTCAAAAGCGGTGCGTTACGCAGCTAAAAATCAACCAGTTCGTAATGCTTTGGGGGCGTAATTCCTTCCATGCGTTCGGAGAGTAAAGGGCGAAAGCTGGGGCGGCTTTTGAACTTTGCGTACCAACCCTTGGTCTGCTCATGCCCTGTCCAGTCGATGCCGCCCAGATAATCGGCGACCGAAATCTGCGCAGCGGCGGCCAAATCACCCATGCTCATAGTACCACCAGCCATCCAGCTACGGTGATCGATAAGATAGTCTATGTAATCCAGATGGCCGTTGGCCAGCCGCATCGCCTCCCGCAGCACCGAACTGTCGGGCGGCTGACGATGAACCAGACGTTTGCGCATCCGTTCGTGCAGCAACGGCGCCGTGACATCGCCGTAAAATTGTTGATCGAACCACGCCACAAGGCGGCGGATTTCGGCGCGATAGGCCGATGATCCACTGATTAAAGGGACTTTATCGCTGACTTCCTCAATGTACTCGCTAATCGCTACCGAGTCAGAAATGTTTAAGCCCCGCGTTTCATCCTGCATCACCGGCGTGCGCGCTGCGGGGTTTATATGCAGAAATTCGTCGCGGTGATCCCACGGATTTTCGCGCTTCAAACTATAGGCAATGCCCTTTTCCCCCA
The DNA here is from genome assembly GCA_031416255.1 of Sphingomonadales bacterium. Classification (GTDB taxonomy): domain Bacteria; phylum Pseudomonadota; class Alphaproteobacteria; order Sphingomonadales; family Sphingomonadaceae; genus Sphingorhabdus_B. The sequence continues at coordinate 6,215 of JANOTI010000112.1, forward strand.
ATTGCAGGCGGACCTTGCGCGAAAAAGGACAGAGCGGGAATTGGAGGAGTTGCCACATGCTTGCTGTGTTAAGGACGAATGACCCCAATGGGAAGAGACAGTTCCGGCTTTCGCACTAACTTATCAATGCAAAGTCCCGATGCTGCTTTCCAGAGACAAAATGATGACTAATCTTTCTATCTGACGCCAGCGGCAATATTGGATGTGGTTACCGATGTTACGGCTTGCCTCGGCACGTTCCGATGCCTCCATGCCAGCCTCGCTGCCGAAATGTACAATCAGCTTTTGCGCCTCGGACACATCACGCGGTTCTACATAAAGGGGGATCTGCATGAATAACCTTATTTTGAAGCAAAAGGCGCAGGCGACCCACGGGTGTTTGGCCCGCCTGCTAATCACGGCATAAGGGCTTGGGATGGATGAACTGTCACGGCACTTGGTTACCCAAATATTAGGGACAAACTCCGCCTTGCATATCTGCTTGCGCAGGGACAGTTTTGCGTGGAAGGAGCATCGCATGAACGATACCCGCAACACCGCAAAACCGCGCCATCCCAGCAAAGGCGTCGCTGGCGGCTTTTTCATTTTCGCAGGGCTGATCGCCGGTTCCATTTTAGGCATTGTTTTTGACCAGCCCTCTATCGGTATGGTCGGCGGCATGGCGGCAGGCGCAATTATTGCGGCTATCATCTGGCTAATCGACCGGCGTCGGGGCTGAAGGAGAGAAATTATGTGGCGACATATCCGCAACGCAGCAATTTTACTGGTTATCGCAATCATCGGATTTGGCTGGTACGCCTCTAGACCCGATGTCGCGCAAGTTCCGATTGAAAAACTAACCGGACGAACGCCAGAGATTGGCGAGCCACGCGAGCAGTGGATCCCGACTATCAAAGTTGCCGAAGTGGACCGTTGGACAGCGACCGAAGCCCCAACAGCGGCACAAGGCCTAGCCGTTGAACGCTTTGCCGAAGGTCTTGACCATCCGCGCAATCTCTACACGCTGCCCAATGGTGATATTTTGGTAGCCGAAGCCAATTCACCACCCCGCAAATCAAAGGGTATCGAAGGCTTTGTCGCTAAATATTTAATGACCAAGGCAGGTGCTGGTGTGCCATCAGCCAACCGGATCACTTTGCTGCGCGATACCGATGGTGACGGCAAAGCCGAAACCAAAAGTGCGTTCCTCGAAGGGTTGAATTCGCCCTTTGGCATGGCGCTCATCGGCGACACGCTTTATGTCGCGAACACCGACGCTGTACTCGCTTTCCCTTACAAAACCGGTGACACCAAAATCGCCGATAAAGGCAAAAAGATTTTTGAGCTGAACGCCAAAACACCTAATAATCATTGGACGCGCAATATCGTAGCCAGCCCCGACGGCAGCAAACTTTACATCGCGGTAGGTTCAAACAGCAACATTGCCGAAAATGGGTTAGAAGCCGAGATCGGCCGTGCTCAAGTGATCGAATACGACATCGCAACGGGTAAAGGGAAAACCTACACCAGCGGCTTGCGCAATCCGGTCGGCCTAGCATGGTCGCCTGATGGCGCATTGTGGACGGTTGTCAACGAACGCGACATGCTGGGATCCGACCTTGTCCCTGATTATCTGACCCGCGCAGCTTTCGCCGCAGACTATGGCTGGCCGCACCATTATTGGCGCTACACAGATTACCGTGTCAAACCGGCAAAGCCTGAAAAGCGCCAATATGAACGTCGCCCCGATTATGCGCTTGGCCCACATGGTGCGCCGCTGGGTCTCGCCTTTGCCGATAACGCAAAACTTGGCGGTGCCTTTGCCAACGGAGCGTTTATTGCACGGCACGGATCATGGAACCGTTCGCCAGTGCATGGCTATGACGTGATCTTTGTCGCCTTTGAAAAGGGTATGCCAGTGGGACAGCCGCTGAATGTGCTGACCGGATTTTTGGACAAGGACGAAAAGGCACAGGGTCGGCCTGCAATGCTCGCGGTCGATAAAACAGGCGCGCTGTTGGTGTCTGACGATGTCGGCAATATTATCTGGCGGGTGAAAGCGAAGGGTTAAGCGTGTTGATGCGTTAGGGGATAGGCCCTGATGATGCTGGGGGCGGCGGACGATGTTTTTCGGATTTCCCCTAAGTCTCAAAATCCCCATCGCGCCA